>CAKZVG010000442.1 GCA_937921835.1 uncultured Bryobacteraceae bacterium
CTGGACCTGGCTGGACGAGATCGACCGGAGCTGGATCCGCGAACGCCTTCAACACGACGACTTCCTTTCCATACGGCGAATGATGGAGCCTTGTCTGTTTCCCCCCGGCGCGGCCAGGCTGGCCGCCGGGACCGGAGACGGACCGCTTCCCACTCGCCAAACAGGAGAAGCACGATGAAACAGGGAATCTTTCTCGCGCTTGGAGTTTGCGTAATCTTCGCGCTGGCCGGGCCGGCCGCCGCGCAACTGAACACGGGAACGATGGTCGGGGTTGTCAACGACCCCTCCGGGCTGGTGGTGTCAGGCGCCGAAGTTCGGGCGGTCAGCGAGCGCACGGGAGACGTGCGCACCACGCGCACCAACGAAGCGGGCCGTTTCGCGCTGCCGGCGCTGCCCGCCGGAGCCTACACCATCCGGATTTCGGCGCAAGGCTTCCAGACCGCGGAGAAAACCGGGGTGATGCTGACCTCCAACGAATACCTCTCGCTTGGCACGATCGTGCTGCAAGTCGGCAGCACCACCGAGACGATCACGGTTTCGGCGAGCACGGCCGTGGTTCAGACCGCCAGCGCGGAGGTTTCGGCTCTGATCGAGAACAAGCAGTTGAACATGCTGATGACGCGCGGCCGGGACGTGATTTCGCTGCTGCGCGTGCTGCCCGGCGTCGCCCAGAACGTGGACCCGATCTCGATGGGCAGCGAAATCGGATCCTCCAGTCCGAACATCTCCGGCTTGCGCAACAACGACAACACCATTACCCTCGACGGCCAGGTGTCGAGCGACTCCGACAACGTCAACGTTCACATCAGCTCCATCGCCATCGACGCCATCGAGGAAGTGAAGGTGCTCACCAACAGCTTCCAGGCCGAGTACGGCCGGAACGCGGGCGCTCAGGTGAGCATCGTCTCCCGGTCGGGCACGCAGGAGTTCCACGGCAGTCTCTCCTGGTTCAAGCGGCATGAGCAGTTCAACGCCAACAACTTTTTCAACAATCTGAACGGCCTGCCCAGGCCGCTGTACCGCTACAATAACTGGACCGGCACGCTGGGCGGCCCGGCGTACATCCCGCGCAGGTTCAATACGGACAAGAGTAAGCTGTTTTTCTTCTTCACCTTCGACGAATGGCGCGCCCTGGAGCCGCAAGGGGTCCGGCGCACCACCATGCCGAGCGCTCTCGAGCGGCGCGGCGACTTCTCGCAGTCGCTGGACGTTAGCGACCGCCTTTTCACTCTTTATGACCCGCTGACCCAGCAGCCGCTGCCGGGCAACCTCGTCCCCGCCTCCCGCATCCACCCCCTCGGCCGGGCGATGCTCGAAGTATTCCCTCAACCGAACTTCCTGGACCGCGCGATCAGCCGGGGCTCTTATAACTATCAGTTTCAGGAGTCCCGCGAGAACCCGAAGCGTCTGTTCCAACTCAAGAGCGATTGGAACGTGACCGCCACCGACCGGCTGATGATGCGCTGGCGTAAATGGCGGCAGACCTCGGTAGGATATACCGCCATTACCGGTTGGGGCGACTCGAACTGGGATCTTTACCGCAACCGCTATTCGAAAACCGAGGACAGCGGCTTGCTGACTTACACGCGAACCATGTCGCCTTCCCTGGTGAACGAGTTCGCCTTCACCTACCGCCAGATGGGAGAGTTGGCGCCGCCGATCGACAGCGAGATGGCGCGGGTGAGCAAGGCCGCCCGGAATCTCGCCGGGCTGCGAATGATCCATCCGGAAGCGAATCCGTTCAACGTCATCCCGTCGATGACGTTCGGCGGGGTGACCGGCGCCGCGTCGGTCGCCTACGATAATCGATTCCCGATGTTTGGGGGCGACACCCGGTGGTCGCTGGCGGATAATCTTTCCTGGACCCGGTCAAGCCATTTAGTCAAGGCGGGCTTCTATTACGAGTTCAACATCAGCGACGAGGGGCTGCAAGCACCGTGCTTCAGCGGCTGTTACGCCTTCAACGCCGACCGCAACAACTTCCTGGACTCGAATCATCCCTACTCCAACGCGCTCTTCGGCGTCTATCGCAGCTACAACGAATCCAGCCGGCGGAATTTCCGCGGCGGCGAGAACTGGCTGGCGGAGTGGTTCGCGCAGGATTCCTGGAAGGTTTCCCGCCGGCTCACGCTCGAACTCGGCTTGCGCTTCTCCTTGTTCAGCCCGTGGGTGCCGCGCAAGGGCCAGGCGGCGGCGGCTTGGGACCTGGGCCGCTTCGACCCGGCGAAAGCCGTGTCACTGTACCGTCCAGCCCGCGACGGCACGCGGCGCGTGGCGCAGAACCCCTTGACCGGCGCCTTCGCGCCCGCCGTGCTGATCGGGGCGATCGTGCCCGGATCGGGAGATCCGTTCAATGGAATGGTCACCGCCGAAAACGCCAATCCGCGCGGCTGGCAGCGGCGTCCGCCGGTACAACTCGGACCGCGCTTCGGCTTTGCCTACGATGTCTTCGGCAACGGCAAGACCGCGATCCGGGGCGGATTCGGCATCACCACGCAGATCAACATCAATTCGGCCTGGGCGAACTCCGACATCGTCGCCGTGCCGCCGGTGGTGCTGCGTCCGCAACTGTTCTACGGCACCATCGACGCCATCGGCACCACGAGCGGCGACCTGTTCCCGGCCGCTTCGGTGCGCATGTTCGAGCGGGATTACAAGCCGGCCTCGGTCTATAACTTCTCCTTCGGCATCCAGCAGAACCTCGGCTTCGAGACGGTGCTCGGCGTGGCCTACGTCGGCAACGTTGCAAAGCACCTGCCGCAAACCCGGAATCTGAATACGCTGCCCTACGGCACCCGCTTCCTGCCGGGGAGCGTGGACCCCACCCAGCCGGGCCGGCCTCTGCCGGACTCCTTCCTGGTGCCGTTCCTGGGCTATCAGGGCATCAACCTCCTGGAGAATTCCGGCATTTCCAACTACAACTCCCTGCAAGTGACCGCAAACCGGCGCTTCCAGAAGGGATTTCAGTTTGGGCTGGCCTATACGTACTCCAAGGCGATGAACCTGACCAACAGCCTCGGCGCGGTGCCGATGTTCGTGGACCGGCGTGTGTGGCTGTATGGCAAGGCGGGCTTCGACCAGACGCACATCCTAGTCCTGAACTACCTGTGGGACGTTCCAAAGACCAGCCGGATCTGGCCGAACCCCTTCTCGCGCGCCGTCCTCGATAACTGGCAGCTTGCCGGCTTCTGCACCTTCGCCAGCGGCTTCCCGAGCGGCATCGGCCTCTCCACCACCGACAACGCCGATCTCAATGGCGGCGGTGACGGCACCCGCGTCATCGTCACCGGAAAGGCGCTGCTGCCGCGCGGGGAACGCTCCTTCTACCGCTGGTTCGACACGAGCGTCTTCCGCCGCCCGGCGCGCGGCGATATCGGCAACGCGCCCAAGGATGTCTTCCGGGGGCCCGGCATCAACAACTGGGACCTCTCGGTGTTCAAGAACTTCCCCCTGGCTGGCGAGCGCCATGTGCTCCAGTTCCGGAGTGAATTCTACAACGCGTTCAATAAGACGCAGTTCTCCAGCGTGGATACTACCGCGCGCTTCGACCCCGCCGGCAACCAGGTGAACACCCGTTTCGGCCAGGTGACGGGCGCGCGGAATCCCCGCGTCATCCAGTTCGCGCTGGCGTACCGGTTCTAACAGTATCGGAGAAATGCCTTGACGCGGCTCCCCTTATTTTTCCTCGCGATCTGCCTGGCGCTGCCGGTGAGCGGCGCCGTCACCATCGAACGGTACCACTCCCACGATTTCGCCTTCCGCGCCGCCGCGCCGGGCAACCCGTTCGACGTCGAACTGGCTGGCGAGTTCGCCGGTCCGAACGGCCAGCGCCTGCGCGTGCCCGGTTTCTACGATGGGGACGGGACCTGGAAGATCCGCTTTTCGCCCCCGGCCGAGGGGACATGGTCGATGCGCACCGTTTCCCCCCTGCCCGCGCTCAACGGGCCCACGGAAGCTGGCATCCGCTGCGTGGCCAACCGTCATCGGAACATTCACGGCGGTCTGCGTGTCGATCCGCTCCATCCCCACCACTTCATCTATGAGGACGGCTCCCGCTACTTCCTCATGGGCTACGAGGCCGATTGGCTCTGGGCGGTGGATATGAACGACCCCGCGCGGACCACCATGCGCCGCCTCATCGATCAGATGGCCGCGCGCCGTTTCAACCATGTGCTGGTGAACGTCTACGCGCACGACACCAAGTGGAGCCCGGGCCGCGAGCACCAATGGGACTACGGCCCGCCGGCCATGTTCGCCTGGGAAGGCAGCAACGAAAAGCCGGACCACTCGCGCCTCAACGTCCGCTTCTTCCAGCTTTACGACGGGATGGTGTCGGCCTTGCGCGACAAGGGAATCGTCGCCCACATCATGCTCAAGGTCTACAACAAGATGGTGAACTGGCCGCCACGGGGAAGCGAGGACGAGGCGCGCTATTTCCGCTACGTCGTCGCCCGCTATCAGGGCTTCTGCAACGTGGTCTGGGACTACTCAAAGGAGGCCAAGAACGAGAAGGATGAACTGCTCCAGGCCCGCCTGACCGACCTGATCCGCGCCACCGATGCTTATGGCCGGCTCACGACGGTGCACGACGACGACCTCTACGAATGGGACCCCGAGCTGAGCCGCAACATCGATTTCCGCACCGACCAGCAGCATTCCGATTGGGCCGCCATGATCGCCTTCGACCGCGCGCGCCGGGCCTATCCGGTGGTGAATTCCGAATTCGGCTACGAGCGTGGCGTCGACAAACTGCCCAGCTACGGCGTCGAACATGACTGGGAGGAGCAGTTGCGCCGCGCCTGGCTGGTGTACATGGCCGGCGGCTACGGCGTCTACTACTACCACAACACGGCCTGGGACGTGGTCAAACCCGACCCGGAGCCGCCCGGCATGAAGGCGTTTCAACTGCTGGCGGATACCCTGTCGGCGTTGCCGCACTGGCGGATGGAGCCGCGCAACGAACTGGCCGCCGGCGCCGCCTGCCTGGCGTTGCCGGGCGAGGCGTATGCCTTCTACGTCGAGGGCCAGCAGGTCGCGGTTCACCTGCGCGGCCTCGCCAGTCCGGAAAGCGCGCAAGCTGAGTGGATCGATACCTGGACCGGAGCGCGGGAGCCGGAGAAGCTTGGCCGCGCCACGGCGGTCAGGCTGCGCAAACCCGCCGCGTTCGGCAAGGCGCCGGGGCTGCTGGTGGTGCGCAGGTAGAACTCGCGGCTCGCACGCCGCGCCCTGCGCGGGCACCTACAGGCGCCTGCCGAGGACCGCGTAATCGAGCGCTCCAAAAAACGCCTCCCGAAGGTCCGCCGGGAGCGCGGCCAGCGCGGGCATGGATTCGGCGGCCGGCGAGAGGCGCCGCACCTCGATGCCACCGAAGCCGGCTTCCTCGAAGTAGAACACCAGCAGCGGCGGCGGAATGGGGCGCGTGTGCGTGGGATCGAGATAAAAGTGCGTCGCGAAGATGGCCAGGCACTCCGGGTTGGGCGTCTCGACAACCAGCACCCCGCCGCGCGCCAGTTTCGCCGCCGCGAGTCCGACCAGACGGGGCAGCGCCGCGGCCGGCAGGTGATCCACCACCTGCCCGCAGAAAATGCCATCCACCTCGCCCTCGGCGAGCGACTCGAGTTCCTCGAACAGATCCGCGCGGCGGGCGTCCAGCCCTTTGCTCCGGCACAGCGCGACGGCCTCCGCGCTCAGGTCGACGCCGCGCGCGGCGACGCCCGCCTCCTTGAGCACCTCCAGGAACTCCCCCCTCCCGCAACCGAGATCGAGCACCTGCCCGCGGCCCATGAACACCGGCAGGTAAGCGCGCTGGTTGCGCCGCACGTACTCTTCGGCGCCGCGGAACCGGTCGGCGAATTTCAGCCAGTCGAGCGCCGGGGCGGCGGTCTCCGGCGGCGGCGCCGGGGCGGGCTGGGGCGTTGGTTGCGCCGCCGCGTGACGCTGCCGCACCAGCCGCAGTTCGTCGTGGATCAGCCGCTCGTACTCCTGGCGGACGCGCGCCATGTCCTCCCACAACCGTTTCTGGATACCGGTGGAGTAGCGCTCCAGCGCGCCTTCGAAGTCCTTGTGCTGCGACTTCATCAGGTCGCGGAAATTGCTCTCCATCAGCGCCACGCGGTGGTGGAACGAGGCCTGCAAATCGGCCGCGGCGCGCAGAAACTGGATCTCGTTGACCGAGAGCTTGCGCTCCCACTCCTCGCGCCAGGCGGCCCAGTGCGAGCGGATATCGCGCAGGTCGCGCGCCACCTCCAGTTCCTGGCGCAGTTCCTGGTGGCGCTCGGCCGAGAGCCGCGCCAGAGCGGCGATCGCGCGGTTGGTCTCCGTCAGCGCCTGAAGCGCGGCCTCGACGCAGTTCACTGCCGCGCGGTTGAACTCCACCTGTTCGCGCACGTGCCAGTCGAGGGCGCGCGCGATCAGCCGCTTCGCCGCCTGCACCAGCGCGTTGACGGGTCCGCCCGGGCGCGGGTTCACGCTTCCGATCGCCGCCACCTTGCCCTCGGCGGCGTCGCGCGCGTGCAGCAGCGGCATCAGGTCGGCCAGCGGGATGCCACCCTCGGCCGCGCCCCGCGGATGCCGCGCCCGCGCCCGCTCGCGAATCGCCCGCACCGCCGCCAGCAGTTCCTCGGCTTGCGGGTCGCGTTCCCCGGCCGCCGCGGCGCTAGGCTCCGTAGCCACGCTTCTTGCTCCAACTCGCGGTGATGACGGTGCGGATGCCCCCGCGCGGGGAGAAGTCGCCCGAGACCACCGCCGAGACAGGCCGGCACGCCTTCACCACGTCGCGCAGGAAACGGTTGACGGCGTTTTCCTGAAAGATGCCGAGCGAGCGGTAGGCCAGCATGTACATCTTCAGCGACTTCAACTCCAGGCACAGTTTGTCCGGCACGTAAGTGAGCGTCAGAATGCCGTGATCGGGCAGCCCGGTGCGCGGGCAGACCGAGGTGAACTCCGGCATCACGATCTCGATTTCGTAGCCCGGATACTGGTTCTCCCAGGTTTCGATGTCCGGCAGCGCGGCGTCCACGCCGGCGCGCGCATGTTCGTCGGTGTACTCCCGTTGCCGCTTCTGTTTCATTCCCGCACCAGTGTCTTGGCCAGCAGATCGAGGAACAGCCCGACGTCGGTGACGACGCCCACCGCCTGGCCCGTGCCGCGGTCGCTCACCTTGGTGGCGACGGCGGGGTTGATGTCCACCGAGACGATCTTCACCCAGCTCGGCAGCATGTTGCCCACCGCGATGGAGTGCAGCATCGACCCCAGGCATAGCACCAGCCCCGCGCCGCGCAGTTCGCGCGCGTAGGCGTCCTGCGCCGCGTTCATGTCGGTGATGGTCTCCGGCAGCGGGCCGTCGTCGCGCAGGCTCCCGGCCAGCACGAACGGTACGCCCGCGCGCACGCATTCATGCAGCACGCCGCTTGCAAGCAGCCCGCTCTCCACCGCCTGCCGGATGCCCCCCGCACGATAAATGGCGTTGATGGCGCGCATGTGGTTGCGGTGGCCGTGCTCGTCCTGCCGCCCGTCATTCAGCCGGACGCCGAGCGAGGTGCCGTAGAGCGCCGCCTCCACGTCGTGCACGCCGAGCGCGTTGCCGCTCAACAGGCTGTCGATAAAGCCCGCCCGGATCAGCTTCGCCAGCGGGCCCGCTCCCCCGGTGTGCACCACCACCGGACCGGCCACCACG
The DNA here is from genome assembly GCA_937921835.1 of uncultured Bryobacteraceae bacterium. Lineage (GTDB taxonomy): Bacteria > Acidobacteriota > Terriglobia > Bryobacterales > Bryobacteraceae > CAKZVG01. The sequence continues at coordinate 7,676 of CAKZVG010000442.1, forward strand.
ATCACCTTCCGCTTGTGCGCACGCGTCTGCCGCAGCAGTTCCGCCGTCTGGCGCACGGCGGTGTCCACCTGCCGCTCCGACGAAATGCCGTTGGTCATGAAGGCGAACGACAGCCGGTCCCGCTCTTTCGATTCCGGGATCACGCGGATGCCCTTCATACCCACCACCACGCGGTCGCCCGCCTTCAGGTCGCGCAGGCGGCGGCAGTGCGCGGCGGCGTTTTCGACCACGATCAACGCGTCCATGCGCTGTCCGGCGGCCTCCAGCCATTCGCCGTCCACGCGCACCAGGGTGCGATGGTTGGTGGTCGAGTAGAAGTCCTCGGGAGCGCAGCGGTCGCGCTCAACCGTTGCCGTCGCCGCGTCCCCCGCGTCCACTGGAGTGCACCCCAGGCCAATGAGCTGTCCCAGCAGCTTGGCCATCGCCTCGCCGCCGGGCGCTTCCAGCCGCAGCCGCAGGTAGGACGGCTCGGAGTTGGTGCGCCCGATCTCGAAGCGCTGCACTTCGAACCGCCCGCCGTACTCGACGACGGTGTCGAAGATGCGCTCCATGATGTGGGAGTCGATCAGGTGGCCCTGGGCTTCGACCACTTCCTCGGCCGCGGGCGTTGTCCTCGAATTCATCCGGTCTTTTCAGGATACCCCAGGCGCCCGCTTCAGCCCAGCCGGCGAATCCGCACGTGCTTGAACTCCAGCCACGACCCCTTGCGGTGCGCCTGCAACTCCACGTGGCCTTCGGCGTCGTCCTCGAGGCGGCCGTAGTCCAGCACGTTCTCGCCATTGATGCGCGCCACCACGCGCCGCCCCTCGACGAAAAGCTGCATGAGGAACCACTGCTCCGGCTCGATGCGCGGGTATCGGGCTCGCTCCAGAAAGTACAGCGAGCCGGTGGGGAAATGCGCGTCCTCGACGTCGTGAAGCTGGATTTCGTAACGCCTGCCCTTGAGACCCTTACC
>CAKZVG010000443.1 GCA_937921835.1 uncultured Bryobacteraceae bacterium
CCCGGCTCCACCTCGTACGGCCGGATCCGGTACATCAGCGCGTTCAGCACGTCACCCATCATGATGCCGCGGAAGGTCCACATGATGTCCTTGCGACTCATCGTCAGACCGTCGCCGTTGGCAGCATGGACACCCCCACCCTGTGATACGAGGAGGACGCGAAAGCCGTCGAACCCGGCATCGCGCAGCGCCTTCCGATACTCGGTGACGTACATCCCGAAGCGGCACGGCCCGCAGGCGCCGGCGGTGAAGAAGACGTAACGGTCGATGATCTCCTGTTTCGACATCCCCCGTTCTTCGAGCGACTGAAGATACTGGACCAGATTGCCGACCGTGAAGTAAGTCGGATTGCACTGCCCGTTGTTGCCGTACTCCTTGCCGAGCTGGAAGGCGGCCACGTCGGGCGTGGGAAGCGGTTCGGCCAGGTAGCCCAGGCCTTCGAGCGCGCCGCGGATCAGTTGCTCGTGTTTCCAGGTGAGGCCGCCGAACAGCAGCGTGGTGTGCGCACGCTGCTGCCTGGTGAACGGACGTTCGGCGGGCCGTTTGAAATGCCGCGTCCCGCGCCCGGCGGCCACGCCCGCTTCCGTTTCGAGGCGCGCGCGCTCGGCGGCGACTTTCTCGCGAACGATGTCATCGATTCCGATAAGTTGCGTACTCATCCAGCACCCCTCGTGAGTTGAACTGCCGTTTCCCAGCGGCCTCCGCCGGAAGGCGGAGTGAGTCCTCTGGCAGTTTGACCCAGAAATACGCTGCGTGTGAACGTGAATTCATCGAACGGGCGCTTTTATCCGCTGGATGGCCACGGCGGGCGGTTCATCGGGCGGCGGGGATGTCGAATTTCCCGTCAGTTGGGTGCAAGTGGCTGATTACACGAGAATTGCAGAAGGCGGTTCGCGGCCCGGGTCAATTGTGGCAGAATCGGAAGGTCAGGCTGGAGAACTTACCCGGTGCAAGGAGAAAGACTTCCATGGCGAACGGCCGCTTCGAACAACTGAAAACGAAATACCAAACCGCGCTGCGCGTTATGGAGCAGCAGCAGGTCCGGTTGCAGAACCTCCACCTGCAAGACGACAAGCTGTTCATCCGCGCGACTGCGCCATCGCAGGCGGCGAAGAACGCCGTTTGGGACCAGATCAAGCTGGCCGACCCGGCCTACGCCGATCTTACTTGCGACATCACGGTCGAGGCGGCCGCCGCGCCCGCTGCTCCCGCGCCGGCCGAAGAATACTACACCGTCCAACCCGGCGACACGTTGTCGAAGATCGCGAAACAGCACTATGGCAACGCGAACGAATACATGCGCATCTTCGAAGCCAACCGCAACCTGCTCAGCGATCCCAACAAGATCCAGGTGGGCCAGCGGCTGTTGATCCCCAGGAAGTGATGCGGCGCTTGGCTATCGCGCGGAGCGCCGGATGAACACCCGGTAGAGCGCCAGCAGAAGCACCGCGCCCGCCACGGATGCAATCAGCCCGGCGCGTCCTCCTTCCGGATACCATCCGAGGGCGCGCCCGAGAAACCCGGCGACAAGGGAGCCGGCGATTCCGAGCAGCATGGTTACGATGATGCCGCCGGGGTCCTTGCCGGGCATGATCAACTTGGCCAGCGCGCCGGCGACAAGCCCGATAAGACACATCCAAAGAAACGCGAACACGGGTGTTCCTCCTACCGCTCCGGTTCGCGCGCCAGCGCCGGGTAGACCAAGCCCGCCAGAATGGCTCCGGCCGCCGGGGCTACCCAGAAGAGCCACAGTTGCGCCAGCGCCCAGTCCCCGACGAAGACCGCCGGTCCGGTGCTGCGCGCCGGGTTGACGGAAAGGTTGGTGACCGGAATGCCGATCAGGTGCACCAGGGTCAGCGCCAGGCCGATCGCCAGCGGCGCGAAGCCTTGTGGCGCGCGCCGGTCGGTGGATCCCAGGATTACGATCAAAAAGAAGAAGGTGAGAACCACTTCCGCGACCAGGCACGCCAGCAGCGAATACTGGCCCGGCGAATGGGCGCCATACCCGTTGGACGCCAGGCCGGCGCTCAGGTCAAAACCCGCCTTCCCGCTGGCGATCAGCAGCAGCACTCCCGCGGCCGCGATTCCCCCGGCCACTTGCGCCACCACGTAGGCCGGCAGTTCCGAGGCCGGGAAACGCTTCGCAACCACCAGGCCGAGCGATACCGCCGGATTGAGGTGGGCGCCTGAGATATGGCCGGCGGCGTAGGCCATGGTCACGACCGTCAGGCCGAAAGCCAGCGACACTCCCAGCAGTCCTATGCCGACATCGGGAAACGCCGCCGCCAGCACCGCGCTTCCACATCCGCCAAAAACCAGCCAGAACGTCCCGAGAAACTCCGCTCCGGCTCTTTTTCCGAGCGACATACTCACTCTCCTTTCCGTTCCGTGGCTAATTTAGGTTGACCCGCGTTTCTCCCCGCCCGGCGCCGGGCGGCCTGGATCCGGCGGGCCGTTGACGATGGCGCGCAACTCCCCGGCGGGCCGGAAGCTCAGGACCCGCCTGGCGGGAACCCGGAGCCGGCCGCCGGTGGCCGGGTTCCGTCCGTCGCGCGCCCCCCTGATGTGCGTGCTGAACGTTCCAAAACGCCGCAATTCCACCCGCTCGCCGCGGCGCAGAGCGCACACCATGCCGTCGAGAATCGCCTCCAGCACCGCCTTGGCCTGGGCGTGGGGGACCTTCAACGCGCCCGCCAGATCCTCGATCAGATCCATTCTGGTCATGCGTGTCATGTCCGGCGTGGCCGGCTCCCTTACCTCGCGAAGGTGAAACCCAGGCCCGTGCTGTAGAGCAGATCGTTGTTCTTACGACCCGCCACGGGATTACTCAGATACCGGTCACTGAGCGAGATGTTCCACGCCAGCCACTTAGTAAGTTGGGTGGCTGCTCCAATGTCGAAATTGACCCGGAACTCGCCCGTGTCCGACAAGTTATTGAACATGCGGAAGCCCTGCGTGAGACTGGTCCGCGTGTTGATCTTATAGTTGAAGTCGTTGCCCCAGTAAGCCTCCGCCGAATTCCGCGTGAACGCGGCGCGGGTCGCGGGACTGAATCTCTCACGGTTCCAGGCGCCGCCGGCCACGATGGCGAAGCGCCCCGGCTCGCCCCTCCAGAGTTCATACCCCAGGCCGCCGCCGAGTACGACCCGGAGATCGAGCGACTGGAACTCGTCGTACTCGTAGTCGTTGAAGGTGTTGATGAGCACCCTTCGCGCCAGATTCCGCCCGTACCCCCAGCCGCCGCGAATCGCCTTGGCGGTCTCGGTGCTGACGTTGTTCACCGTGGCCCGGGAGCGGATCGCATTGAAGTAGGCCGTGGTCCGGCTGCTGTTGGATACCCGCAGGAAGTTGACCGGCGTCGTCAGCGTGGAGGTCGCCGCATTGCCCCGGGTCCCGGCCAAGTTCAGGCTGCCGGTGACGGTCCACAAATCGAGCCAGCCGGGGCGGAGCAGGCGCTCGTGAGCCGCCTGCTCCTTGTCGTTGCGCAGGGCGACGATCTCGGCGGCGGAGAGGGACCGGGCCGCCCCCGGCGCGTCGATGGCGATGCGGCCGTCCCGCGTCTCGAGGTTCGCCTTCACGGTCCGCTCGCCCGGCAATTCAACGTGGACCGGCTGGTCGGTGCGGATGGTGTCGACATCCTCCCACTTCAGCGTGACCAGCCCGAAGTTCTTGCTCTCGACGGTCAACGTCCCGGAGTCTTTTTTAACGATCGCGCCCGTGATCCGGTCGCCGTCCTTGAGGACGATCTGATCCGCCGGCAAGCGATGGGCCGCCAGGAACCCAAGGACGCAGGAAAACGCGAAGAGGGGAAGTCCAGGTTTCATCATGGTGACCGTCATCCAAGCTGAGACGTGCAGTTCGGGCAGCGTTTCGCCGGGATGGGAATCGGGGTGCAGCAGAACGGGCAATCCTTGGTCAGGGGCGCCGGAGCGGGCGCGGGTTTTTGCAGCTTGTTGGCCGCCCGCACCATCAGGAAGATCGCAAAACCGACGATCAGAAAGTTGATCACCGCGTTCAGGAACTGGCCGTAGGCGATCACCGGGGCTCCGGCGGCCTTGGCCGCCGCCAGGGTGGGAAAGCTCTGGCCGGTCAAACTCACGAAGAAGTCCTTGAAGTCCACGTTGCCCAACAGCATCCCGATGGGCGGCATGATGATGTCGTTGACCGCCGACGTCACGATCGCTCCGAAGGCCGCGCCGATGATGACCGCGACGGCCAGGTCCAACACGTTGCCTCGCATGATGAAGGTCTTGAAATCGTTCAGCATCCTTTTGCTCCTTTCCTCAAAGCGCAATTGATCCGGCCGCCGTCCTCTCCGGCACAGGCCGCCAGCGGCTGGCCGGCTGACACGCGGACGCGTGGCCTGTTCCGGCGGGAGTTGGCGGCGCGCCCTGCGCGGCCGTAGCCGCTCAGTACGTGATCTTGGGTTCCAGTTTCTTCGCCTGTTCGATCCAGGCCGCGATCTGCGACTCGGCCGGAGACATCCCCGACAGTTTCTTCTGCGCGTTGACCTCCGCCGCCTTGGCCGCCAGATGCGCGGCGTTGCGGTGCGCCAGCTCCTTGACCGTGTCGACGCCGGCCGCCTCCAGCAGTTCAGCATACTGCTTTCCGATGCCCGGCACCCGCATCAGGTCGGCATGGTTTGTCCACTTCAGGATCAGGGCGCCGCTGATGCCCGTGCGCGCGGCCAGTTCCGCGCGGCCTTTGGCCGGTCCCGCCCGCTCCAGCAAATCCGCGTCGGTCAGAATGCCGGCTTCGTTGAGTTTTTGCGCATACACCGGTCCGATGCCTTCCACTTCCTCGATCTTGCGCGCCATGTACGTGATGGTCCTCCTGCTATAGGGTCGGGGGCTGCGCGCCTTCCCGGCACGCCCTGGCCCTGATCCGAAGACACGCCGACTGTCGCGAAAGTCACATCTTCCGGGAAAATTCACCGCGCGGGATTCGCGTGACTCCCCCCCCCGGTGCAAGATGTCTATGGTTGTGAGATGCTCGGGTTTGTGACGCCTGACGGGATGCACGATCCGGACGCGGAACTTCTTCAGGCTGCCCGCTTGGCGCCCGATGGGGATCTGCGCGCTTTCGAGCAGTTGGTCCAACTCTACCGCGGGCGGGTGCTGGCCGACTGCCGCTACTTGACCCGGGACTACAACAATGCCGAGGACCTGGCTCAGGAGGTGTTCGTCAAGGCCTTCTTCGGCTTGCGCGGCTTCGAGGGGCGTTCTCCGTTCCGGCACTGGCTACAGCGCATCAAGGTCCATCACTGCCTGAATCACCTGAAGCGGCGGCACGGCAGAGAGGCGCTGGCGATCGAGGAGGACGCGCTGGAGAGCCAGGGGGAACTCAGTGTCCCTCCCGCCGCGGAGAAGGCCATCGAGGAGCTGGAGCGGCGGGAGCGGATCGACTCGATTCTCCACGCCATGCCGGCCACGCTGCGCATTCCCCTGGTGATGCGCGACATGGACGAGTTGTCCTACGAAGAGATCGCCGCCGCGCTGGGAATCGGTCTGTCGGCGGTCAAAATGAGGATTAAGCGGGCGCGGGAGCAGTTCCGGCGCCTCTATGATGGCCGGCGGACGCCGGAAGACGAGAAAGTCGCCCCATGAACCCGGAGGGCGGCGGCGCCGGCGC
>CAKZVG010000444.1 GCA_937921835.1 uncultured Bryobacteraceae bacterium
ACGGCGGCCGAAGCCACTTCGATGCGCTCCCGGGCCGCCTGGAAATCGGCGAACGCCGAATGCACCTGGAGCCGCACACCGCGCGCGGCCTGGGTCTCCTGCGCGCGCGCCGAACGAAGCATTTCACCTGCCTCTTCGATCCGCGCGCGGTTCGTGTTGCCGTTAAACACGTTCCAGTTGAGGGTGGCGCCCAGCAGCCAGTTGGCGCCCGCCTTGCGGACGAACTGCCCGCGATCGGCCTCGAACACTCCGCGCAGCCCCACGCGCGGCAGCAACGATCCCCGCGCCGCGCTCACCTGGGTTTCGGCGATGGTCCGGGCCAGTTCGGCCTGCCGCAGTTCGGGACGCTCGGCGAGAGCGGTCTTCTCGTACTGGTCCAGCGTGAGGCTGTCAAGCGGCGCCGCCGTGAGCGGCGTGGTCAGCTCGTGGCGGGTCTCCAGCGGCAGGCCGAGCGCCTCGTTGAGCGCCGCCTGCGCCACCTCGAGATCGTAGTTGCGCCGGATCTGCTGCTCGCGCATGGCCGACACGTGCACGCGGATGGAGAGTACGTCGGCGTCGGTCGCCATGCCGGCCGAACGCACCGCTTCGGCGCGCGACAGGTCCGCCTCGGCCGACTTCACCGCTTCCGTGGCGACCGCCAGGCTCTCGCGCGCCAGCACGTAGCCGTAGTAACGGCGCACCACGTTGACGATCACGTCCATACGGGTGCGCCGGAGGTCCTGGGAGGCGATGGATCGCCCCAGCTCCGCTGAACGCACCTGCGAACGGATCTGGCGGGCGTCGTAGAGCACCTGGTCGACGACGATCTGGGATTGGAAATTGTTGACGAAATCGGGGCGGTTCAGCCGGTCGATGGCGAAATTGGCTTCGGTGAACTGCCGCTGCGTCAACAGGGCGCCGAACACGAAGACCGGGTTATTGCTGCGCATCCAGGATTCACTGAAGTTCACCTGGGGCAGATACCCGCCGCGGGCCGCGTCGATCCTGCTCCCGGCCGCGCTCACCTGGGCTGCGGTCGCCTCCACCGCCGGATGCTTCTCCACCGCGATGCGGACCGCTTCCGGAAGCGAAAGCCCCTGGGACTGCGCCGCCAGCGGGGGGAGAAACAGCAACGGTCCATGCAACAAGACCAGTGTCGGGATCCTGAATTTCATTGATTCTCCGGTGGCGTTTTCACTGTGCTAGATGCAGCGTAACGCTGCCAGTAACACCGCGGCATGGGTTGTCACCATCGCCCGCAGGCCGCATCTATACCGGCGTCCGGCGAAATCCGCCGCACCGGATAATATCGTAGACCAACTGTCCAGGGAACGGGTGCGCAGATGACCTACAATGTAAGTGGTGAGCGCAAGCCTGGAAGTGGAACTGGCGCGGGACTTGCTGGCTGGCAAGGAAGAAGCCTTCGACCGCTTTGTCGAGACGTTCCGCACCAAGATCTTTCAGTACAGTTACCTGATGTGCGGGCACCGCGAGGACGCCGAGGAGGTCTCCCAGGAGACCCTGCTCAGGGTCTTCGAGAGTTTCGGCCAGTTGCGGGAGCCGGAGCGCGTCAAGAGCTGGGTGTTCCGCATCGCCCGCAACGCCTGTCTCATGAAGCGGCGCAAGAGCGTCTTCGCCCCGGCGCAGGAATTGTCGCTCGAGCAGTTCCTGCCGCGGGCCGATCACGAGGGAGGCGAAATCCGGCTGCAAATCGCCGACTGGTCCGCCCTGCCGGACACCCAGGTGCTGCGAGGGGAGTTGCGCCAGGTGCTCAACCAGGCGATCGCGGAACTGCCCGAGATCTACCGCTCCGTCATGCTGCTGCGCGATGTCGAGGAGTTGACCACCGATGAAACCGCCGAGGTGCTCGAGGTGAGCACGGAAGTCGTGAAGACGAGGCTGCACCGGGCGCGCCTGGCGGTGCGGCAGAAACTGGACGATTACCTGCGGCCGGCGCCCCGGGAAGAGGCCCCGGCCGCCCGGAAGTGAGAATCGCCATGCATCCGGAGTCCTCGAACCCATCCAAGGAATGCCAGGAGATGTTCGCCCTGCTTTCGCAGTATCTCGACGAAGAACTGCCTCCCGAGACCTGCGAGCAGATCCGCAGCCACATCTCCGGCTGCGCCCCGTGCGTGGAGTTCGTCAACAGCCTCAAACGGAGCATCGAACTGGTGCGGAACATCGAGCGGGAAGAGCAGCCCGCGCCGCTGCCGGCCGCGATCCGGGAAGAACTCAAAGCCGCTTACAAAAAGATGCTCTCCGTCCGCCGCGGCGCTCCGGCCGGTTGCTGAAACCGGGCTTTTCTCGAGAACGTCCCACTGTTGAGTAGTCCAACGCGGACAGCACCATGTGGTGAGAGTCTTTTTCCCATTCTGTCCGCGCCAATGGGAAAACTTCCAGGGAGGTGCATCGATGACTATGCTGCGATTGCTGTCGCTGGCCATCCTGATTCTCATCCTCCTGGTGGCGTTCGCGGTTCCGCTGGCCGCGAACCAGGACAAAATGAAGGACCCTTACGCGATCGGGAACCGGGACGTGGCGCGGGGCGTGAATTTCTATTCGCTGGAGCGCGAGGTCCAGCTCGGGCGCCAGCTTGCCCAGGAGGTTGAGCGCACCGTAAAGCTGGTGGAGGACCCGGTCATCACCGAGTTCGTCAACCGGATCGGGCAGAACCTCGCCCGGAATTCCGACGTGAAGGTGCCGGTCACCGTCAAGGTGATCGACGATCCGCAGGTCAACGCGTTCGCGCTGCCCGGCGGCTTCATGTTCATCAACAGCGGGCTCATCGACAAGGCCCGGACGGAAGCCGAACTGGCGGGCGTGATCGCGCACGAGATCGCCCATGTGGCGGCGCGCCATGGAACCCGGCAGGCGTCGCGCGGCCAGGTGGTCAACCTGGCCTCCATTCCGTTGATCTTCATGGGCGGCTGGGCGGGCTATGGCGTGCAGCAGGCCGCGGGTCTGGCGATCCCGCTGACTTTCCTGAAGTTCTCGCGCGATTTCGAGCGCCAGGCCGACATGCTGGCGGTGCAATACCTCTACCGCGCCGGCTACGACACTTCGGCTTTCCTCGACTTCTTCGAGCGCCTGGAGGCGGAGGAGAAGCGCCGCCCGGGCACGCTCTCGGAGATCTTCCGGACGCATCCGCCCACCGGCGACCGCATCCAGGACGTCCAGCAGCACATCGCGGAACTGCCCGCGCGCAAGACCGAATTCGTGCTGACCACCTCGGAGTTCGACCTGGTGAAGAACCGCCTGGAGCGGCTGAATGCCCGGCGGACCGCGGATCCGAAGGATCCCAACCGGCCCACCCTGCGGCGCACTGAGCGCCCGCGGGACCCCGTGGAGCCGGCCGATCGAGACGCCCAGGCCGGTCACTCCGGCGACGATCGCGACGAGCGCCCAGTGCTGCGGCGTTCAAGCTGACGCCGCTATAGGGTAAGACGCGCCGCCGCGCTCCCGGGCTTCACAATGCGGAACGGGCCGCTTCGCCTGGCAGGCTTTTCAGCGGCCCATCCAGCCGCCGTCGACTACCAGCAGCGAGCCGCTCACGTAGTCCGAGGCCGCCGAAGCAAGGTAGACGGCCGCGCCCTTGAAATCGTCGGGGACGCCCCAGCGCCCGGCCGGAATGCGGTCCAGGATCGCCGCGCTGCGCCGGGGATCGTTGCGCAGAGCTTCGGTATTGTCGGTGACCACATAGCCGGGAGCGATGGCATTCACCTGCACGCCCTGGGACGCCCATTCGTTCGAAAGCGCCTTCACCAGTTGCGCCAGGCCGCCCTTGGCCGCGGCATAGGCGGGCACGGTGATGCCGCCCTGGAAACTCAACAGCGACGCGGTGAAAATGATCTTGCCCGCGCCTCGCTCCACCATCCGCTTGCCGATCTCCCGGCTCAGAATGAACTGCGCGTTCAGGTTGGTTTCCATCACCTCGTCCCAGTACTCGTCCGGGTACTCGGCCGCCGGTTTGCGCAGAATGGTTCCGGCGTTGTTCACCAGGATGTCGATGGCGGGCAACTCCGCGCGCAGCCGTTCGAGGAACCGGTAGACGGCGCGGCGGTCCTTGAGGTCGCAGGCGTAGGCGTGGAAGGAGCGGCCGGTTTCGCGAACCTCCCGTCCCACGCCGCCGCCATCGGGCTCCATCGAGCGGCTGACGCCGGCGATGTCGGCGCCCGCTTCGGCCAGCGCCAGCGCCATCGCCCTCCCAATCCCCCGCCGGCAGCCCGTCACCAGCGCCAGCTTTCCCTCCAACCGGAACAGGTCAAGTACGTTCACTTTGACAGGATAGCGGGCGCGGCCCGGCCGCTGCTCAGGCGATCACCACCGATGCGGCGGCGCCGGAGGACCGCAGCAGGCTGTCGAGCAGATAGCGCGCGGCATGGTCGAAGTGCTCCTGGATGCGGCGCTCGGCAAGCTCGCCGTCGCGCTGGAGCAGGGCGTCGAGGATTCCCAGGTGCTCGGCGTGCGAGGACAGGATTTTCTCCGGGATCTGCAAGCTTAGCCGCCGGAAGCGCGCGAAGTGGTCGTAGAGCGAGAGGATCATCCGGGTGAGCGTTTCGTTCCCGCAGGAATGCACGATGAGCTGGTGCAACCGCTGGCCGGCTTCGGAGATGGCGGCCAGATCGACGGCCGGCCCCTCCGTCCGCTGCCCGCGCAGCAGGCTTTCCACCTCCCCGAGTTGCTCCCGCGCGGCGTGCAGCGCCGCCAGGCGCGCAGCCCGCCCTTCCAGCACGCTGCGAACTTCGTACAGTTCCTGGATCTGCCTCAGATTCAGGTGCGATACGAAGGTGCCCATGCGCGGGCGGATTTCGATGAAGCCCTCCTTGGCCAGTTGCAGGATGGCCTCGCGCACCGGCGTCCGGCTCAACCCCAGGTCGTTCACAAAGCGCTCCACCGGAATGGGCTCGCCCGGCCGCAACTGGTTGTTGAGAATCTCCTCTTTTACCGCCTGGTAGGCCTGCATGGTCAGCGGCACCGCCGCCACCGCCCCGC
>CAKZVG010000445.1 GCA_937921835.1 uncultured Bryobacteraceae bacterium
CATCCTCGTCGCCGCCACCCACACCCATAGCGCGCCCGCCACCCTGCACATCTTTCAGAGCCGGCCCGATCCGGCCTACCTGAATTGGCTGGCCGTGCGCGTCGCCGACTGCGTGCGGCTGGCGGCGCGGCGGCTGGAACCCGCCCGCCTCGGCCACGCTTCGGGACGCGAAGAGCGGCTCGTCTTCAACCGCCGCTATTCCATGAAGCCGGGCGTCGAACTCCGCGATCCGTTCGGCAACCCCGACCGCGTCAAGACCAACCCCGGCCCGATGAATCCGGACGTCGTGAAGGCGGCCGGTCCGGTGGATCCCGAAGTGGGGGTGCTGGCCATTGAGTCCGGCGCCGGCCGCCCCCTGGCGGTGGTGGCCAATTACTCGCTCCACTATGTGGGCGGGGTGGGAGCGGGCCACATCTCGGCCGACTACTTCGCCTACTGGGCCGAGGCGGTGGCGCGCCTGGGGGGCGTCTCCGGCTCGCTTGGTGAACCGCCCTTCGTCGCGATTCTTCTGAACGGCGCGCAGGGCGACATTAACAACGTCAACGTCTTCGCCCCCCGCGAGCCGCAGCCGCCCTACGCGCAGATCCGGCGCGTGGCGGAGACGCTGGCGGCCGAAACGCTGCGCGTCTGGCGCACCGTCCGCTTCGAGGATGCGGTGGAACTCGGCGGGGGCGCCGAAGACCTCGACCTGGCGCTGCGGTTTCCCTCCGCCGCCGAAGCGGATGCCGCGAGCAAGACGCTGGCCGCGCTTCCGCCCGGCGAGTTGAAGGAAATGCCGCACATCTACGCGCGCGAAACGGTGATTCTCGCCAAAGAGTATCCGCGGCGCGTGCGGGCGCCCATGCAGGCGCTGCGCATCGGCGGTCTCGGGATCGCGGCGTTTCCCGGCGAGCCGTTCGTCGAACTCGGACTGGCGGTAAAGAAAAGCAGTCCCTTCGCGCGCACCTTCACCGTGGGCATGGCGAACGCGCACCACGGTTACATCCCAACCTTGCGCGCCTTCGAGGAGGGCGGCTACGAAACCTGGCGCGCCAAGACCAGCTACCTGGAAAAGGACGCTGCTCCGAAGATGACCGCCGCGCTCGAACGGCGGCTCAGGGCGCTGGCCGGCTGAAGCGCGCCGCCGTCAGGGCAGTTCCTTGATCCGGAGATTGCGGAACTCGGCGTGGCTGCCGTGGCCGAGAATCGCGATGTGCCCGGAGCGCCGCGCAAGGCCTGGGTGTTTCTTCAAGACTTCCGGCTCGCGGACCGCATCCAGATCGGCATCCACGATGATCACGTTGTTGAGCCGCACGGTGATCCGGCGGCCGTTGGCCGTGATCTCCTGTTCGTTCCACTCGCCCGGCTTCTTGAGAAAGCCGGTGCGTGGGGGAATGACGTCGTAGATCGCCCCGTGATACTGTTCCGGGCGCAGCTTCCGCGGACCGTACTTCGGCCCGGATTGATCAAGGATCTGGATCTCGATGCCCTGCGTGGAGGTGTGCGCGTTGCGCGGCGCGCGGATGCCGATCCCGTTGTTGGAGTCCGGCTCCAGCTTGAACTCGAAGCGCAGGATGAAGTTCGCGTATTCCCGCTCGGTCAGCAGCTTTTGTCCGCCATCAGCGGGGCAAACCAGAACGCCGTCCCGCGCCAGGAAGCCTGGGCCCTTCTTGTTTTCGATGACCCAGCCGGCGAGCGACTTGCCGTCGAACAGCGGGACGAATCCTTCTGGCGGCGCTTGCGCGGCCAGGCCGGATGCGAGCACAAGTGAAAACCAGCGCATGGATTTCCCTCAGCATATCGCGGGAGCGCGCCGCCGCGCCCGGCGGTGGTGTAATAAGATAAGGAAGAAGGTGATGAGCCCCGGCAACAAAGGCGGCGCGGCGGGGCTGCCAGCGGCCCAACTGACGCTCGAAGGCGCGAGCGTGCTGCACCAGATGTTCGACTTCGATTGGGCCCAGTGGCGTTCGCTCGACGACCCCATGCGCCACCGGATCGCCACCGAAGCCCGGCAGTGGCTGGCGCGGCAGGAGGAAGCCGGGAGCGCGCTGTTTTCGATGCTCGGCCATAAAGGCGATCTGATGCTGGTGCACTTCCGGAAGTCCTTCGACGAGTTGAAGGCGGTGGAACTCGATCTCGCGCAACTCGAGTTGTGGGGTTTCCTCGACCAGACGGCGTCGTTTCTCTCCATGGTGGAACTGGGACTCTACGAATCCTCGGTAAAGCTGTACGCGTCGCTTGCCGAGCGCGGCGTCGAGCCTTACTCGGAGGAATGGAGCCGGGAGGTGGAGGCAGCCCTGCTCCGCCAGCGCGAAGCCATGGCGCCGCGGCTATGGCCGGCCATCCCGGAGCGGAAGTACGTCTGCTTCTACCCCATGGACCGCAAGCGCGGCGGTAAGGACAACTGGTACGCGCTGCCCATCGAGGAACGCCGGCGCCTGATGCACGAGCACGGCCTGACCGGGCGCCGCTGGGCGGGCGAAGTGCAGCAGATCATCACCGGCTCGGTCGGTTTCGACGATTGGGAATGGGGCGTCGATCTGTTCGCCGACGACCCGCTGGTCTTCAAGAAGCTCATCTACGAGATGCGCTACGACGAGGTCAGCGCCCGTTTCGCGGTCTTCGGGCCCTTCTACGTCGGCTTGCGCGTGCGCGCGCCGCAACTGGAGGCGCTGCTCTCGGGACGCCT
>CAKZVG010000446.1 GCA_937921835.1 uncultured Bryobacteraceae bacterium
CATCCGCAGCGCGCTGGGGGCGAGCCGCGCGAGCCTGATCCGGCAGACGTTGACCGAAAGTCTGGCGCTGGCGCTGGCGGGGGGCGCGCTGGGTGTCGCGCTGGCCTGGATTGGCCTGCGCTGGCTGGTATGGGCGGCGCCGGTGGATTTGCCGCGTATCGAGGAAGCCTCCCTCGACCTGCGCGCGCTCGCCTTCGCGCTGGGCGCTGCGCTGCTCACCGGCGCCCTGTTCGGGATTCTTCCCGCCTGGCGGGCCGCGCGGGCCGATCCGCAGACGGCGCTGTGCGCGGGCGGCAGATGCGCTACCGGCAGCGCCCGGGGACTGCTTGCGAAACGGTTGCTGGTCGGCTTTGAAACCGCTCTGGGGGTGATGCTGCTGGTGACCGCGGCGCTGCTGGTGGCCAGTTTCGCGCGCCTGACGACGGCCGGCGAAGGCATTGCCCAGGACTCCGTGGTGGGCCTGGAGGTGGTGCTCCCGGAAGCCCGCTACCAGCGCTTCGCCGAACGCTTGCGCTTCAAGGAACGCTTGCTTGAAGCCGTCGCCGCCCTGCCGGGCGTGACTTCGGCGGGCGTCTCCAACACGCTCCCCTTGCAGGGGGAGGTGTGGCTGGATTCGATCGGCGTCGAGGGAAACACCGCGCCGCCGGCCGAATGGCCGCTGGCCAACTACCGCCCGGTGAACCCGGACTACTTCCGCACGCTTGGGATTCCCCTGCGCCAGGGACGCCTCTTCAGCGACGCCGACCGGGAGCGCAACTTGGCGCTGGTCTCTGAAACCACCGCCCGGCGGATGTGGCCCGGCCAGGATCCGGTGGGGAAGCGCTTCCGGCGCGCCAACTCCGCGGATCCGCCCTTCGAGGTGGCGGGCGTGGTGGGCGACATCCGGGCCATCCGTCTCGACCAGGACCCGGGCCTGATGGTCTATGTGCCGCACTGGACGCGGACGCAGACGCGCGTTCCGCTGCTGCTGCGCACGCCGCTTGAGCCCGCGGCGTTGGCGGGCCCGCTGCGCGAGGCGGTGCGCAAACTGGACCCGGAAGCGGCGGTGGCGGAGGTGAAAACCATGCGCCGCCTGGTCGAGGAGTCCACCGCCGAGCGCCGCTTCCAGGTGACGCTGGCGGCCGCCTTCGCGCTGGCCGCGCTGGCCCTGGCGGCGCTGGGCGTCTATGGCGTGGTTTCCTATTCGGTGGCCGGCCGGGTGAACGAGTTGGGCATCCGCATAGCGCTCGGCGCCGGCGCCGGACGGTTGTACGCGCTGGTGTTGTGGCAAGGGATGCTGCCGGTGGCGGCCGGAATCGCGGCCGGAGTGGCGGGCGCGCTGGCCGCCGGAGGCTTGTTGCGCTCGCTGTTGTTCGAGGTGAGCCCGCACGACCCCCTCTCCATCGCCCTGGCCGCGGCGTTGCTCGGCGCGGTGGCCACGGCGGCCTGCAGGCTCCCGGCGCGGCGGGCGGTGCGGGTGGACCCGGCGGTGGCCTTGCGGGCCGAGTAGGCGCTCCGGTTACACTCGGGAAGTGACCCGTTTTTTTGCCTGGCTTGCCGGACTGCTGGCCGCGCTCGCCGCCGCCCAGACACCCTCGCGCCCGCCGCGCGCGGTCACGGACGAGGAGGTGCGGCGGGTTCACCGCTCGGCCCTTCTGATCGATACCCACAACGACGTGGCGGGCCTCACCCTGCGCGGCTTCGACATCGGCGCCCACAACGCCAAGGGGCACACCGACCTGGCGCGGCTGAAGCAGGGCGGCGTGGGAGCGGTGTTTTTCGCCGTGTACGTGCCGGCCTCGGCGGTGCAGGAGAACCGCTCCGCGCACCGCGCGCTGGAGGCGTTCGATTCGGTGCGGCGCGACATCGCCGCCCGCTATCCGCGGGACTTCGCGCTGGCCCTTTCGGCCGCTGACATCGAGGCCGCGCGGCGCGCCGGCCGCATCGCCGTGCTGATGGGCGTCGAGGGCGGCCACGCCATCGAGGACAGCCTGCGGCTGCTCAGAAGCTATTACGACCTAGGCGCGCGCTACCTGACCCTGACGCACGTCAACTCCAACAATTGGGCCGATTCCTCGGGCGACGAAAACCAGCCGGGAGCGAAGCGCCACCACGGCCTTACCGCCTTCGGCCGGGAAGTGATCGCCGAGATGAACCGGCTGGGGATGATCGCCGACGTCTCGCACGTCTCCGACAAGACTTTCTGGGACGTGCTCGCCGTGAGCCGCGCGCCCGTGTTCGCATCGCATTCCTCCTGCCGCGCCTTGGCCAACATGCCGCGCAATCTGAGCGATGAGATGATCGTGGCGCTGGCCCGCCAGGGCGGGGTGGTCCAGATCAACTTCGGCTGCGAGTTTCTGTCGCAGAAGTCGGTGGACACCTCACCCTGGACGAATCCGGAACTGGCGGCCAGGGCGCGCGCCAGCCGCCAGCAGGCGCTCGAGTTACAGGCCCGGATGACGCGCGCCACGCTGGCCGACGTGGTGGCGCACATCCGCCATGTGACCGAATTGGCGGGCGTGGAAGCGGTGGGGATCGGGACCGACTTCGACGGCGTGAGCTGCGTCCCGATGGGACTGGAGGACTACTCGAAGATGCCCGCGCTTACGCGCGCGCTCTTGGAGGACGGCTTCAGCGCCGAGCAGATCGCGATGATCTACGGAGGCAATACCCTGCGGCTGATGCGCGCGGTGGAGCGGGCAGCGAATCGTTAAAGGTTTCTCATTGCGGCCGATAAGAAAGCGGAGCATGATCGGCGTGGCGCACGTTCTGTCCCCGCTTTCAGTAAATCTGCCCCGTTGGATCTGGATGCCGTCCGCCGCCGAGGGCTGGCCGCCGGAGCGGCTGGCGCTGGCGGCAGCCTTGCTGGCGGCGGTAGCGCTTGGCGTCGCGGCAGGCCTCATCAGCTTGCGCCTGCGCGCCGAGCGGAGGCGGAACTCCGAGCGGGCGCGGCAGGCCGAGGCGCGCCACCTGGCGCGCTACCGTGCGGTATTCGAGGGCACCCGGGACTTCATCTACTCCCACGATCTGGAGGGGTGGATCCAAAATGTCAACCCGGCGGCCGAAGAAGTCACCGGCTACCGCACGCCGGATCTGCTGGGCATGAACTTCCTCGAGTTGGTAGCGCCCGAGGATGGGGAGCGGTTTCGCGCGCTGCTCGTGGCGGCGCGGCGGGGGCAGGCGCCGCCCGCGCTGGAGATCCGGATCCGGCGGGCCGACGGTGAGACCCGCTTGCTTGAATCGCGCCTCCGTCTGGCGCGCTCCGGGGGGTTGCCCGCCGGGCTGGAAGGCATCGCGCGGGACAACACCGAGCGGGTCCGGATTCGCGAAGCGCTCGAGCAGGCGCGGGCCGCGGCCGAGGACGCCACGCGCGCCAAATGCGAGTTCCTGGCCAACGTCAGCCACGAAATCCGCACGCCCATCAATGGAACGCTGGGGATGCTCGATCTGGCGCTCGCCATGCCGGCGGCCGGCGAGTTGCGCGAGTATCTCACGACGGCCCGCGAATCTGCCGGGAGCCTGCTGCGGCTGATGGAGGACGTGCTGGACTTCTCGCGGCTCGATGCCGGGCAATGCCGGCTGGCGCGGGAGGCGTTCAGCCTGGGTGAAACCATCCGGTCGGCCCTGGCCGCGGTCGCCGAACAGGCCCGCGAAAAGCGCCTGGAACTGCGATGTCACATGGCGCCGGAGGTTCCCGGGCGGTTGGTGGGCGACGCCGCCCGGCTCCGGCAGGTGCTTGTGAAGCTGCTCTCCAACGCGGTGAAGTTCACCGAGCAGGGCGAGGTATCGCTTGAAGTCACCCGCACTTCGTGCGCGGGGCAGGAGGGGAGAGAGGGCGGTGTCGTCCTCCAGTTCGCCATTCGCGACACGGGAATCGGGATCCCCCGCGACAAGCTGCGTTCCATCTTCGAGCCGTTTAACCAGGCCGAGAGTTCCTTCCGCAGGCGCCACGGTGGCGCCGGGCTGGGCTTGGCGATCTGCTCGGAACTGGTCAAGCGGATGGGCGGAACCTTGTGGGTTGAAAGCGGAGTGGGGCAGGGCAGCCGCTTCCTGTTCACCGTCCGGCTGGAGCGCGCCGGGAGCGAGGCCGCGGAGA
>CAKZVG010000447.1 GCA_937921835.1 uncultured Bryobacteraceae bacterium
CGGGCAGGCGCAGGCGCACCTGGATGCGCTCGCCGTATTGCAGCGAAAGCGAGGCGCGGTGGCGGTGAAAGGCGGCGCGCCGGGGGCGGATCTTGAGCAGCAGTCCCTCGATGTGCTTGCAGGTGCCCAGCGTGTTCACGGCGAAGTCCGGGCAAGAACAGAAGCTTTCGAACAGCCCGGAGCCGCGCAGCGCCACGCGGTAGCTCTTGCCGCTTGAGGACTGGATCTGGTAGTCGCCAAAGGGCTGGTCATCGGGGCGTTTCAGGATGCGGGCGATGGCGCTTTTGCCGCGCTCGCGGCGCTCGGAGATCTGCTGTTCGAAAAGCATGATGAGGCAGAATAGCAGGAACGGGCGGCGCGGGGCGCGCTCGCCGGAGAACGGCCGGCCGCGCCAGGCGCAACATGCCGCGCCGCGCATCGGCCTTTTCCATAACCAACGCCACACGGCTGGGTGAACTCCACCGCCTGGAGCGTGCGAGTGGAAGCCCGCATGGGGGTTTCAGAAAGCTTGCGTCGATTCTGGAGGCGGCCGTCCTCGTGGATATGGCGACCGGCGGTTTGCTTTGGGGCCGCCGGGTCTCCAGCGCTCTGGCATGGGCTCGAGGCGCACCGGGCCCGCGGGGCGGTGGCAGCGAAGCGCCGTGGCGCCTACATTCGCCGTTCGGCCAGCCCGCGCGCGCGCCGTCCCGGTCACGCATCTGCGCAACATGATTGCGCGGATGTTGCGCCAGTTGCGCATTTTCATTGCGCAAGAGTTCGGGCTGTGATATAACGGCAGCCATGGCAAGGCAAGTTTCGCGTTTGGCGGTGGCGGCAGCCGTTTTCGCCGCGATGCTTTCGGGACAGGATCCGCGGGGCAGCGTTACCGGCTTCGTGGTGGATCAACAGGGCGCGGCGGTGCCGGGCGCGACGGTGACGGTGCGCAACGACCAGACCAACACCGCCGTGCGGCTGACCTCGAACGAGGGCGGCTATTTCGAGGCCAACTTCCTGAATCCCGGTCCGTACACGGTGACGGTGGAAGCGGCGGGATTCCGGAACCTGGTGCGCAGCGGGCTGGAGCTACAGGTCGCCGGGCGGCTGGAGGTGCGCTGCGAACTGGTGGTGGGGCAGGTGACGGAGTCGATCGAGGTGCGGGCGGCGGCGCCGCTTTTGGACACGGCGACGGCTTCGGGCGGCCGAGTGATCGACAACCGGCAGATCATGGAACTGCCCTCCTCGGACAACAATCCCTTCACGCTGACGGCGCTGGCGGCGGGAATGCAGTGGACGGGAGCGCCGGAGGCGCGGCGGGCCTTCGACAACGCGGGCGTTTCGGCCTTCAACACCATGGGCGGCGTGGGGCAGAACGAGTACCTGGTGGACGGCGCGCCGGTGAACGGGACCGGCCGGCGGGTGGGCTTCGTGCCGCCCTCGGACGCGGTGGGCGAGTTCAAGCTGGAGACAACGTCCTTTGACGCCTCCTACGGCAACACGACGGGGGCGATCGTGAACGTGATGTCGAAGGCGGGCACCAACGCCTATCACGGGTCGCTCTACGACCAGCACTATCAGCAGCGCTGGAACGCGACGCCGCACTTCACGCGGCTGGCGTTCGAGGACGAAGTCCGCCAGGGCAAGAAGAAGCCGGGCGATCCCAAGCAGCCGCCGGGGCAGTCGAACAACTTCGGCGCGACGCTGGGCGGACCGGTGCTGATTCCGAAGCTCTACAACGGGCGCGACAAACTGTTTTTCTTTTTCAGTTACAACGGCATTTACGTGAACCGGGCGGGGTTGTTCGCCAACCGCACGGTGCCGCAGGAGGACTGGAAGCGGGGAGACTTCTCGGCGCTCCAGGCTATCGACGCGACGCGCTTCACGGTGTACGATCCGCGTTCGGCGCGGCTGCAAGGCGGGCGGGTGGTGCGCACGCCGTTTCCGGGCAACCGGGGCGTTCCGGTGCTGAATCCGGTCTATAAGTTCTACGAGCCGTTGTATCCCAAGCCGAACAACGTGCCCGGGCTGGTGAGCCGGGAAGGCGTGAATAACTACTACGCGGGGGGCATGCCGACGGCGAATGACTTCTGGGCGCTGTTGAACCGGATCGACTACAACCTTTCGGACCGCCACCGTTTCTTCGGCCGCTGGTACTGGAACAACCGGGTGCAGGACGGTCTGGACTGGACGTATGAAACTAAGCGCGGGCTCCAGCGCAGCGGCGACACGCGGATCAATAAAGGCGCGGGGCTGGACTACACCTGGGCGGCGTCCAACTCCACCATCGTGAACGCGGCGGTTAACTGGACCCGCTTCAAACAGGGAAGCATCCGGCCGGTGCAGGCAAGTTACAAGCCTTCCGATGTCGGACTGCCGGCCTACCTGGACGAATTCGCCGGCCCGAACCACACCCTGCCCAGCATGGCGATCGCGGGAGTCGAGACCATCGGCAATCAGGCTTCGGCGTTCACCCAGGTGGGTACGACCGCGGAGGCGAAGGTCCAACTGACCACGGTCAAGGGCCGCCACTCGCTGAAGTACGGATGGCTGGAGCGGCGCTACTGGTTTCCCGACAACATCCTTGGTTTCACCTCCGGGCAATTCTCGTTCTCAAACACCTACACCCGGGCGGCCGATAACACGACCACGGCGAGCACACTCGGGCTGTCGTGGGCGGCGTTCATGATGGGCTTGCCGACCAACATCACCGTCGACACCCGCGACAACCCGTACTGGTCCAACCGGCACCGGTCGCTCTACCTTCAGGATGATCTGCGGCTCACCTCGCGGCTGCGCGCCAACCTCGGATTGCGCTACGAACGGCAGGGCGGGATCACGGAACGCTTCAACCGCGGGCTGGCGGGAGGTTTCGATTTCGACTACCGGCCGCCGTTCGCCGCCGCCGCCGAGGCGGCCTACGCGCGCAACCCGCTGGCGGAATTGCCGGCGGCGCAGTTCCGCGTGCTGGGCGGTTCGCGCTACCTGGGCCAGCCGGACAAGACCTTCACCAACGGCACACACAGCCTGCTGCCGCGCGCCGGGCTGGTGTTCCAGTTGAACAGCCGGACCGTGCTGCGCGGCGGCTACGGCTGGTACGACGACGTCTTCAACGTGAACAACACCCGCCCGCTGACGGACGGCTACAGCCAGACCACCAGCACGGTGATGACGACCGACAACGGCCTGACGTTCTGTTGCGGGCTAGGGGCGGTGGAGAATCTCTCGGCCAGCCGGAACCCGATGGTGGATCCCTTCCCGGTGCGCGCCGGGGGGACGCGTTTCGACCTGCCGATCGGCAACGCGCTGGGGCAGAACATCCGGCAGGGGCGGGGCTTCACCTTCACGCCGCGCGACTTCCGGCCGGCCTGGCAGCAGCGCTGGCGGCTGGGCGCGCAGCGGGAGATCTCGCGCGATACGGTGGTCGAGGTTTCTTATAACGGGTCGCGCTCCCGCATCGGGGTGGACCAGCCGGTGAGCTTCCTGCCAGGGCAGTACTGGGCGACGGGCAACACGCGCAACCAGGCGGTGGACGACGACATGCAGCGCAACCTTGCAAACCCGTTCCAGATTCAGAATCTGGCGGCGCTGAGCCAGTCCGATCCGGCGGCCTATCAGTATTGGAGAAACATCGGGTTCTTCACCGGCACGACGATCCGCAAGCACTCGCTGCTGCGGGCGTATCCGAACATGAACGGCTTGAGCGGGCTGCGCCCGGGGGCATCCTTCGGCGACGCGCGGGGCTACAACCGGTATCACGATCTCCAGGTGCAGTTCGAGCGGCGGATGACGGGCGGGTTCCAGACGGCGGTGTCCTATACGCGGGCCTACGGGGTGCACTCGGACTATTATCACAACGAGTTCGACGCCGCGCCGAGCGAACGGCCGAACAACGCCGTGCGGCCGCACCGCCTGGTGTGGAGCGCGATCTGGGAGGCGCCGTTCGGCAAGGGGAAGCGCTGGCTGGCGAGCGGGCCGGCGCGGCATATCGCGGGCGGCTGGCAACTGAGTTGGATCTACCAGTATCAGTCCGGTCCGGCGACCTCGTGGGGGAATTACTTCTACTACGGCGACATCAGCCAGATCGCGGGCGTGCTGAAGCAGGAGCAGTCGCGCGCGGCGGACCTTCACCAGTGGTTCGATCCCTCGATCGCCTACCGGGGGACGGGGGCGATTCCGCAGGGGTTCACGGGCTTTGAAGGGCGCGCGGCGATGCAGCCGGGAGCGTTTCACACGCGGGTGTTCCCGACCCTTCTCGACGCGCTGCGGGCGGACGGCATCCGGGGCTGGGACGTGAAGATCCTGCGCCGGTTCCAGCTCACGGAGCGGTTCTTCGCCACGCTGTCGTTCGACGCCTTGAACGCCACCAACCACACGAATTTCGCGGCGCCGAACACCAACCCGACCAACGCCAATTTCGGCAAGGTGACGGCGCAGAACGGGCTGGGGCGGTACGTGCAGTTGAACTTGCGGCTTGATTTCTGAGGGCGTCCGTCCGCGGTCTGCCAGTGGCGGCGCGGGCGCGGGGAGGATTCTGTGAGCCTACACTCGCGAAGATCGGTGCTTCAACTTGCAGGCGCGGCGGCGGCAGCCGGGCAGGCGCCGGAGCTGGGGCTGAAGGAACTGGGCCGGATCCAGCCGCGGCCGTCGGCGGCCATCCGGTCCTCGGCGGTATCGCTGGGCTTTGAAACATTGGACCGGAAGATGTTCGACCCGGAGCGGACTTACGCCTGGGTGGGCCGGTCGGGCGCCAAGTGGGCGCGCTGCCAGACCGGGTGGTCCCGGACGGAACTGGTCAAGGGCGAGTACGACTTCCGCTGGCTGGACGAGGTGGTGGACCGGCTGCGCCGGGAGGGCGTGCAGCCCTGGTTCGGGCTGGGCTTCGGTAATAAGCTGTACATTCCCGAAGCGCCGCACGTCTCGGCGGTGGGCTGGCATCCGCTGCGCACGGCCGAGGCGCGTGAGGGGTGGCTGCGTTTTACGCGCGCGGCGGCGGAGCGCTACCGGGACCGGGTGAAGCACTGGGAGATCTGGAACGAAGCGAACCTGGCGCACTGGTGGATGCCCAACGGTCCCAAGCCGGCCGAGTACGTCGAACTGGTGCGCATCTCCGCGCCGGAGATCCGGAAGCGGGTGCCGGGGGCGGTGATCATCGGAGGGGCGCTTTCGGGCGGGCCGTCGAGCCACGGGGAGTTCCTGGAGCAGTGCCTGGATCTGGGGCTGGCGGACCTGGTGGACAAAATCAGCTTCCACCCCTACCGGCCGGCGCCGGAGGCCAACTACGAGCGCGAGGTGCGCTATTTGCGGGGGCTGATCGGGCGCTACCGGAAAGGCGTCGGGATCTGGCAGGGGGAGAACGGCTGCCCGTCGGAGAACGGGGGGTCGAGCGCGTTGAGTAATCTCGACTGGAACGAGACGCGGCAGGCCAAGTGGCTGCTGCGGCGGCTGCTGACCGATATCCGGCTGGGGATCGAACTTACCAGTTATTTCCACACGGTGGATATGATCAATTACTTCGACTCACGGACCGGCCTGGGCGGAAAGACGAACTTCAAAGGGGTGCTGCGGGGCACGGATTACACGCCCAAGCCCTCCTATTTCGCGCTGCAATCGCTGTGCGCGCTCTTCGACGGCGAGACGGCGCGGGCTGATTTTCTGATGCTGTTCGGCGGCCTCAGCGCGCCCCAGCCGGCCGAGGCGGAGGCGATCCAAAGCGGGAGTTTTGTGCGGCGCGGCCATCCGGTCTACACTTACTGGTATCCGGCGGTCCCGCAGGCCGGCTTTCCGCCCGGCAAGGTCACCGTGACGGTCCGGCACGGCGGGGCGGCGAAGCTGGAGCGGCCGGTGCTGGCGGACTTGCTCAGTGGTAAAGTATTCGAGATTGCGGCGAAGGAGACAAACCGGATGCTGGTGTTTTCCGGGCTGCCGCTGACAGACCATCCGCTGGTGATCACGGACCGGGCGGTGGCCGATGCCGGAGGATAGGCGAGCAGAGTTTTGAAACCGATCCATTTCCTGCCCAGGCACCGGTTGGGCGACATCGCCAGGGAGCTTGGCATCTCCGAAACCACGGTTTCGCGGGCGCTGAGCGGCAAAGGGCGCGTCAGCCCGGCGACGCGGGAGAGAATCCTGGAGCGTGTCCGGCGGTTGGACGAGGTGGCCGGGAGCGAAAAGCTGCGTCCCATTCTGAAGCGCATGGTGGGCCTGTTCACCCCCTGGTACAGCACCGGCCATGGCATGCGCACGGGCGTTTCGACAGCCGCGGTGGAGGCGCTGCGGACGGTGTGCGAGCCGCGCGGCTACGGCGTCATCTTCAGCTCCTTCGGCGACCCGCACCAGCCGACGCTCGGCGACGACCTGTTGCGCAGCGGCTCGCTGGCCGGACTGGTGCTGTACCGGACGCAGCAGGAGCGGACCCTGTCGGCCGTGCTGCCGCGTCCCGGCCTGCCGCATGTCTTTGTGTACCGGAGCCTGCCGGGGACGGGATTGAACTATGTGGGAATCGACTTCAGGGAAGCGATCAGCCTGGCGGTGGAACACTGCCTGGAACTCGGCTACCGCGACCTCGGGCTGTTAAGCGGAGACACCGCCTATCCCAGTCACGGCGCCTACCGGGAGAATTTCCTGCGGCTGTTGGAGCAGCGCGGGCTGGAGCGCATTGTCCCCTGGATCAGGGAGAGCGAACTCACCGAGAGCGCGGGCTACGAGGTTGCCAAGAGGGTGCTCGGCGGGGCGGCCGCGCCGCGGGCGCTGATCTGTTGCAGCGACCGGCTGGCGTTCGGCGTGTTGCGGGCGGCGGCGGACCTGGGTAAGAACGTGCCGCGCGACTTGGCGGTGATCTCGCTGGACGGCACGCCGCCGACGGCCTATACCCAGCCGGCGCTCACGGTGGTGCGGATTCCCTGGTCGGAGATGTTTACGCTGGCCGGGAAGGTTCTGCTGGAGATGATCGAGGGTGCGCCAGCCGTGCGGCAGGCGGCGATCCAACTCGGATGCGAGCTGGTGGTGCGGGAGTCTACGGTAGCGGGGATCAGGCAGCCGGACGAGCCGGTGACGGCCTAGGGGCGCGCCGCCGGCACGCAGCACGAGGTCGCCGCGCCCGCCGGTCCGATCGACGCCTCCGGCCGGGGCCGCTACCGCCGGGCGGTGTGCCCGATCCCCTGGAACCTCCCGGTCAGGCGTTCCGCGCGGTGGAACTAGGGTGAACCGCCCGTCCTGCTTTCAGAATTCCCGCCGAATTTTTGACTGAGCGGCGAAGCCCGCGGCTGGAGCGCGGGGAGCTTCGTCCGCGCCGGATCGGGAGCCCGGAACGATGATCAGTTTGCCTTTGAGATTG
>CAKZVG010000448.1 GCA_937921835.1 uncultured Bryobacteraceae bacterium
GCAACGACCAGCGCCGCGTCTACTACCACGCCAACAGGCTGTTCCTCGATCAGGCCAAAGCCGGGTTTCACCGCGACCAGTTGGTGAAGGCGCTCAAGGCTGAGGGCGTGCGCGCCAGCGTCTGGGTCTACCCCGTGCAGCACGAGTTCACCCTCTATTCGGAGGCCCGCTGGTGGCATCACAAGCCGGAGATTCCCGCTTCGCTGCCGGGTTCCGAACAAGTCAACCGCGATCACATCTTCGTCGCGCTGCACTATGAAGAAGCGCCCGAACTGCTCGAACAGTACGCCCGGGCGTTCGAGAAGGTGTGGGCCAACCGCGGCCAGGTGGCGCGTCTGTCCGTGTAAGAGCCATGAAACCGCCGCACCTGAAAACCCCGATCCTGGCGGCCGCCGCGCTGATTTCCGCCGAGAACGCCGCCGGCGTTGAGCCGTATCGCCTCGTCACGCTCGACCCGGCGCACTTCCACGCCGCCCTCATCCAAAAGGAGATGTATCCGGAACTCTCGCCGCGCGCCGCCGTCTACGCCCCGCTCGGTCCGGACCTGATCGAGCATCTGAAGCGGATCGCGCAATTCAACCTGCGCGCGGATTCCCCCACCCGCTGGGAACTCGAGATCCACGCCGCGGCGGACTATGAGCAGCGCATGCTGCAAGAGAAACCGGGCGCCATCGTAGTGCTCTCGGGTCGTAACTCCGCCAAAATGGACCGCATCCTCGCCGCCCTTGAGGCCGGCATGCACGTGCTGGCCGACAAGCCCTGGACGCTGGCTTCGGCCGACGTCCCGCGCCTGGCCGCGGCGCTGGACGCCGCCGAACGCAAGGGCCTGGTGGCTTACGACATCATGACCGAGCGCTACGAGATCACCTCCATCGTGGCCCGCGCGCTGGCGGGCGAAGAGGCGGTCTTCGGCCGCCCCGAAAGCGGCGCTCCGCGGCAGCCGGGCGCTTACTTGCGCAGCGTTCACAACATTATGAAGACCGTGGCCGGCGTCCCCTCGCTGCGCCCGGCGCCGTTTTTCGACATCCGCGAACAGGGCGAGGCGCTGGCCGACGTCGGCACGCACCTGGCCGATCTGGCGCAGTGGACGCTCTTTCCGGAACAGGCGATCGACTACCGCGCGGACATCCGCTTGCTGGAGGCCTCGCACTGGCCCACCGTGCTCACCGAGAGCGACTTCCGGCGCGTTACCGGGCTGGACGGCTTCCCCGCGGCGCTGTCGCCCTGGGTGAAGGGCGGCAAGCTGGAGTACATGTGCAACGACTCGGTGACCTACCTGCTGCGCGGCGTCACCGTGAAGCTCGACGTGTTGTGGGACTACCAGGCGCCGCCGGGCGCGGGCGACGTTTACGAGGCCGTGTTCCGCGGCAGCCGATGCCGGCTGGAGATCCGCCAGGGCAAGCCGGAGAACTTCCGTCCCGAGTTGTATGTCGTTCCGGCGCCGGGGCAGCGCGCGGAAACCGTGGCCGCGCTGAAGCGGGTGCTGGCGGCGCGGTTTCCCGATTGCACCGCCAAAGACCTGGGCGCGGAGTTGCGGATCCATATCCCGGACAAACACCGGGTCGGCCACGAGGCGCACTTCGCGCAGGTGGCGCGCCAGTTCTTCGAGTACCTGAAGTCGCCCCGCTCCATGCCCGCGTGGGAGAAACCGAACATGGCGGCGAAGTACTGGGTGACCACCCGCGGGGTCGAGATGGCGGCCAGCAGCCGGCCTCCCGGCGCGCGGCTCGATCCGGCGCTGTAGCCGGTTTCCCCATCCGCCTCGCGCTCTGATGGTATCGCCTGAAGGGCCTTCTTCGATGCTCCGCCGCCGGTTTCTTCCGCTCGCGGGCCTCCTGGCCGCCGCGAGTCCGCGTTATGCCCTTCCCCAGCAGCAGCGGGCGCTGCGCTTGAAGCGCTTCGAATCCCAGCGCGTCGAAGGCGTCCGCACACTGGAATCCTGGGGCGAGCGCCAGCCGATGGTGACGCCGAACCACGTCTGCCGGCCCACGCCGCCGCCCTACGCCAGGCAGACGCCGCCGCGGTTTGAATAGAATCGCGGCGCTACAGCAGCGCCTGAATGCTGGCGAGCAGCTCCGGATCCATCCAGTCGCGCGGCCCGATGTGTTTCTGCACCACCCGACCGCGCGCATCGATCACGTACGTTTCCGGATACTTGAACGTTCCGTAACCGGCGCCGATGGAGCCATCCGGGTCGCGCGCGGTCTCGAAGGCGATGCCGGCCCTTTTCAGGAAGGCGCGGTAAGCGGCTTCGTTGCGGTCGACACTGAGCCCCAGCACGACCACTCCGGAAGGCGCCAGCCGCCGCTGAAACTCGTTGAGCGACGGCAATTCCTCGATACAGGGCGGGCACCAGGTGGCCCAGAAATTCAGCACCAGAAGCTTGCCGCCGAAGTCCGAGCGCGAGAGCGTGCGCCCGCTGTCGGTGGTGATCTTGAAATCCGGCGCCTTGTCGTTGACGCCCACCACGCGCTCGCGGACCGCGCCCGCCACCACGAAGATCAGCGCCGCCGTAAGCGCGCCAATCGCGATCTGGAGCACCCGCTCCGTCCGGTTCCCACGCATCTATAATTTGATTTTAGAGGATCGGAGGCGCTCCCCGCCGCATCCATTATGGTGCTCATGCTCATTACCCGACGAGAGGAGTTCTCCGCCTCCCACGCCTGCTTCAATCCGGCGCTCTCGGAGGAAGAGAACCGGGCGCTCTATGGAGCGGGCGCCAATCCAAGCGGACACGGCCACAACTATGTTCTCGAGGTCACTATGGACGGCCAGCCGGACCCGGTGACGGGAATGGTCTACGACCTCAAACGCCTGAAGGAGGTCATCCGCCGCGAAGTGATCGATCCCTTCGACCACCGCTTTCTGAATTACGAAGTGCCGCCTTTCGACCGCGTGGTCCCTACTCCGGAGAATATCGCCATCGAAGTCTGGCGGCGGCTGGCGCCTCAACTGGCTTCCCCGTCCACGCGCCTCTACTCGATCCGGTTGTACGAGACCGAGGACTTGTATGTCGACTACTTCGGAGAGAGCGATGCTCCGGCTGACGCGCCGTTATAAATTCTCCGCCTCCCACCGGCTCTTCCGCCCCGAATTGAGCGCGGAGCAGAACCGGGCCATTTACGGCAAGTGCGCCAACCCGTTCGGGCACGGACATGACTATGTCCTTGAGGTGAGCGTCCTCGGTCCCCTCGGCGAGGACGGCCGTGTCACCGATCCGGCGCGGCTGGACCGGCTGGTCGAAAGCGCCGTGCTCAGCGAGTACTCCAACTGCAATCTCAATCTGGACGTTCCGGAATATGCCGCCGTGGTGCCCACCTCGGAAAACGTCGTGCTCGAAATCGAACGCCGGTTGGCACGGCGGTGGCATCAGGAATTTGAGAGGAAATGGCCCGTGCTGGAGCGCATCCGTTTGTATGAGACGCGGCGCAATGTGGTGGAGTGCCTGGTTGCCGCCTTGCCCTACGGCGCCGTACGGGCGGAAATGGAAGAAAGAGAGTGTCTGAGAACGGCATGAAATCCGGCAAAGCGGTTGTGCAGATGTTGACGCCGAAGAACCCGCGCCCGGGGCGGGCGGGCGAGGGCGAAATCGCCCGCCTGATGACCCAGGTGCTTGAGCGCCTGGGCGAGGATCCATCCCGCGAGGGGCTGGTGCGGACCCCGATGCGTTCGGAGAAAGCGCTTACCTTTTTGACCAGCGGCTACACGATGGATGTGGACCGCATCGTGAACGGCGCGCTGTTCTCGGTGAAGTACGACGAAATGGTGATCGTCAAGGACATCGAGTTTTTCAGTCTTTGCGAGCACCACCTGCTTCCGTTCTTCGGCAAGGTGCACGTGGCCTACGTCCCGCGCGAAAAGGTGATCGGTTTGAGCAAGATCCCCCGCATCGTGGACATGTTCGCGCGCCGCCTCCAGGTGCAGGAGCGCCTGACGCAAGAGGTGGCCGAAACCCTCCAGCGCGTGCTCAATCCGAAGGGAGTGGGCGTCATCTGCGAGGCGCGCCATTTCTGCATGATGATGCGCGGCGTCGAAAAGCAGCACTCCGGCACCGTCACCAGCTCGATGCTGGGCGCTTTCCGCACCCGCAAAGCCACCCGCGACGAGTTCCTTTCCCTGGTCTCGGCCCGCAGCGTGTGAGCGCGCCCGTTCGGGCGCTGTGCTTTCATGGAAGGATTCACCATGACCGGCGCCGAATGCCTCCTGCGAACCCTGCTCGCCAACCGGATCGATGTCTGTTTCATGAACCCCGGAACGTCGGAGATGCCGTTTGTTTCCGCCCTCGACCGGGTTCCGGCCATGCGCGGGGTGCTGTGCCTGTTTGAAGGCGTCGCCAGCGGCGCGGCGGACGGCTACGCGCGCATGCTCCGGCGGCCGGCGGCCACCCTGCTGCATCTTGGCCCCGGGCTGGCCAACGGCCTGGCGAACTTGCACAACGCGCGCAAGGCCCGCTCACCGGTGGTGAGCATCGTCGGCGAGCACGCCACCCACCACATGCCCTACGACGCGCCGCTCACCGCCGACATCCAGGCGTTCGCGCGCACCGTCTCGGACTGGGTGGTGACGCTCGACTCGCCCGCGCGCATGGGAGAGAGCGCCTCGGCCGCCGTGGCCGCCGCGATCCGCCCGCCCGGCCAGGTGGCGGCGCTGATCGTTCCCGCCGATCACTCCTGGAGCCAGGCGGGGCTTCCCGGCCCGGCCGTGCC
>CAKZVG010000449.1 GCA_937921835.1 uncultured Bryobacteraceae bacterium
ATCTGAGGGACGCGGCGTTCCGCGAGATCCGGTCCGCGCGCGGCGGAGATGCTTCCGAGGCGATCGCGCCCGCCGCGGCCTACGCCGTGTCGGTCGCGCCGCAGGGGCCGGCTCTGGCGGCGCGCCTGCTCGATCATCCCAACATTCTGGTCGCCCGGGCGGCGGTCGAGTCACTCGAAGGGAAGACTGACGCCGCGCAGGAAGTGATCACCCACGAATGGCTCACCGCCACCTCACGGGCGGATTCAGCCGAGCGCCGCTGCCTGGCCGCCGTGGCCATCCGGGTTCGCGGCGATGAAGGGACCGAAGCGCTGCACCACCTGCTGGCGGACCCCGATCCCCGCGTCGCCGCCGCCGCCTGTGAGGCGGCCGGGAAACTCGGCAACCGCTCCTACCTCGACAGCCTCTTGCGGCGGCTGAGCGAGCCGCGCGTGCGGCGCGCCGCCATCGACGCGCTGGCCGCCTACGGAGTTCGGATCGCCGGGACCCTGGCCGATGTCCTCAATGACCCGGGCGTGCCGCGCCAGGTGCGCCGCAATGTGCCCCGCGTGCTCAGCCGGATCCCGCACCAGCGCGCGGTGGACATCCTGATCGAGGCGCTGGAGGAACCCGACCTGCTGATCCGCAACGCGGTGCTGCGCGCCCTCAGCCGGCTCCGGGAATCCAGCCCCGGGCTGGCCTACGGCGCCGGGCCCATCAGCCGCCAGATCATGGCCGAAGCGCGCGGCTACTGCCAGATGAACGCGGCGCTGGCGCCGTTCCGCAACCAGACCAACCCGCGCACCGCGGCCGGCCTGCTGGCCGCGACCCTTTCGCATCGCCTGGAAGCGTCCATCGAGCGGCTGTTCCGGTTGCTCGGGCTGCGCTATCCGCCCAAGGAGATCTACGCGACCTACGTGGCCGTCAACCGGAAGCGGCCGGAGGAGTACACAGCGGCGCTCGAGTTTCTCGACAACCTGCTGGACCGCGATCAGAAGCGCGTCGTGCTGCCTCTGCTCGACGAAAACAATCTCGCCCACGCCGGCCGCGAACTGTTCGGCATCGAGGAGATGACGGCCGAATCCGCCGTCCGCGAGTTGATCCGCTCCGGCGACGCGTGGCTGACGGCGTGCGCGATCGCGGCGGCGGCGGAGTTGAGGATCGCTGGAATCGAGGATGAGATCCGGCAGGCGGCCAGCGGAGCGGGCGCGGAGGTGTCCGCGGTCGCGCGCGCCGCTCTGGCGCGGCTCAAGTGAGGTCTCCGTCATGCCCGAACTGAACATCGTTGAAAAGGTGATCGCGCTTGAGGGCGTGGATCTGCTGAAGAACCTGAACCCGGACCAGTTGGCGCGCATCGCCTCGATCGCCACGGAAGTCCTGATTGAACCGGGAGAGACGGTGATCGAGCCTGGCAAGCCGCTGCTGGCGCTGTACGTCATCCTCGACGGCGCGGTGGAAGTCAGCCGGGGAGGGGAAGTCCTGCATGTCGCGCGACAGAATGAAGTGCTCGGCTCCTGGGCGCTGTTCGACGAAGAGCCGCTGCCGGTGACGGCGCGCGCGGCGGAGCTGACCCGCCTGCTCGAGATCAAGCGCGAGGATTTCTACGACCTGCTGTCGGATCACTCCGAGATCGTGGCCTCGATCTTCCAGTCGCTGGTGAAGCGCTTCCGGAAGCTGGTTGGGGAGTAGCCGTGGCGGAGAACCATCCGCCGCGGCGGGCGGACTTGGGGTTGGAAGCGCGGGGGAAGGTGGCCGGCCAGCGGTCCGCGGTCCCGCCGCGGCGCGTACAATGGTCAGAGGAAGGAGCCGTTGAACGGAGCCGGGCGATGAACGAGGCGCGGGAGCCCGCAATGAGCGCGGAGGAAATGCTTCGGTTGCGCGCCGAGCTCGAGGCGGCCAACCGCAAGCTGACGGAAGCCTATAAGCTGATGTCCCTGGGGCGCCTGGTGAGCGGCATCGTGCACGAGATCAATACTCCGATCGGGTCGATCCTCTCCAACAACGAAGTGACCACCCGCTCGCTTGAAAAGCTCGCGCAGTTCCTCGGCGAGGCTCAGCAGCGCGGGACGCCGCCTCCCGCCAAGGCGCTTGAGATCGTCGAGACCGTGCGCGGGCTGGCGGCGGTGGATAAGATCGCCTGCGAGCGAATCTCGGGCATCATCCGCGGCTTGAAGACCTACGCCCGGGTGGACGAAGCCGATCTGCGAAAGGTGGATCTGCACGAGGTCATCCGCGACACGCTCAAGCTCAGCGGCTGCGAGTACCGGCGGCGGGTGGCGGTGGAAACCGACTTCGGCGATATTCCGCTGGTGGAGTGTTATCCCCAGTTGATGAGCCAGGTGCTGCTCAACCTGTTGGTCAACGCGGGGCAGGCGATCGAGGGAGAAGGCAAGATCGTGGTCCGCACCCGGAACGAGGACGGCTGGGTGCGGATCTCCATTTCCGACAACGGGCGCGGCATTCAGCCTGAGCACCGCGCGCGCATCTTCGCTCCGGGCTTCACCACCAAGCCGGTGGGAATCGGCACCGGCCTGGGGCTTGCCATCACGCGCGAAATCGTGGTCGATACCCACAAGGGCGAAATCGGCTTCGAAAGCGAAGTGGGCGCCGGGACCACCTTCCACGTGCGCATTCCCGTCGAGCATCCGGGAAGCGGCCGTCCGTGATTGAGATCTCCTGAGGATTCCGTGACTACGAACACCCAGCCGGCCGTACTGATCGTGGACGACGAAGAGATGGTCATCACCAGCATCCGGGCCTTTCTTCGTCTGGAGACCGACTACGCCATCGACGGCTTCACCGACCCGGAGGAGGCCGTCCGCCGGTTGGAGACGCATCCCGTCGATGTGGTCGTCACCGACTACCTGATGCCTCGCATGAACGGCATCCAGTTGCTGGCCCGCGCCAAGGAACTGCAACCCGAGGCGGCCCGCGTGCTGCTCACCGGCCACGCCGACAAGCAGAGCGCCATCCAGGCCATCAACGAGATCGGCCTGTACCAATACCTCGAAAAGCCCTGGGACAACGCGCAGCTTCTGCTGGTCATCAGGACCGCCATCGAACGAACCCAGTTGCTGCGCAGTCTGAGTGAGAAAATCGCCCAGCTTGACATGGCGCACTCCAACTTGAAGGACGTGCAGTCGCGGCTGTTGCGGGCGTTCCTCTGAAACGCCGCCGGCGCGACCTACCAGACGTGGACTTCCAGTACTTTCGGGGAGACCGCCGCCAATCCGGCGACTTCGGTCTGGATGACCACCTGCATGTTCCTGCTCTCCCAGCCCGGCGCGGCGAGGCGCGCGATCTGCTCCATTCCCTCCGGGCTGCTGAGGACCTGTCCCGCCGCCTCGGTGCCGAATTGCGCCAAGCCGCCCAGCGCCACGGTCATGGCGCCCCGCCGCGCATCGAGCAGCCGGGTGATCAGAGCGTAGTCGATGCTGGTGTTCGGCAACGGCTGCAAGTTGAACAGCTTCCACGATCTGCCCGTTTCGCGGTCCTGAATGCCCCACAGCGCCCCCTCCGCGGTCAGGTCGCGCATGTAGTGATAGCGCAGATCCCGGGTGGCGGCGACGGTCCAGGGATTGTTGAAGGCTCCCACCAGCACCACCAGCGGAGCGCCGCCCGCGCCCGGAGTAACGTCGCCGAACTTCATCTCAAACCGCCGGCCGCGCACCAGGAACAGAGATCCGAGATTGGCGATGGTCATCGCCTCTCCAGTGCTGACGTTGACGTTGCGAAGCAGAACCAGGTCCTCCGGGCGGATGTCGAAGCCGGGTCCCAAAGGAAGCCCGTAGGTTTTGAGGCTCTTGAGGTAGCCGGGATTGCGCCGGAGAAACTCGTCCTGCACACGCCGGGAAAGCTGGTAGGAGACACTTTCTCCCAGATAGAAGAGGATGGGCTCCTGTCCCTTCAGCATCGGTCCCCAGAACTTCTCGAGCGGTGATGCGCGCGGCGCCACCAGCGCAACAGCCAGGGCTGCCACCAGCGCCAGCCCCCCCGCAACCGCCCAGCGGACTCTCTTCCGTCCGCCAGACGGAGGCTCTGGCGGAGGCGGCGCTTCGTCCGCTGAGCCGGCGCCGCCGCGGAACAGCGGAGTGTAGGAACCGGGCTCGAGCTCGATTCGCAGCGTCTCCGCCGCGCCTTCTGTCTGATAATATTGCGCCAGGCGTTTCCGGATTTCGTTCGCCTTCACCCGGACGATCGCGTCCTCGTGAGTATCGTAGCCGGGGTCCCGCCCGAACAGGTCGACACCAATGGTCCGTTCTTTTAGCGGCGGTTCTTCAGGGTCCAGCGTCCGCTCGACGACGAATCGCAGAAACTCCCGCGAGCGCCTGCTCGAACGGAACGCGGCGCTCGCGAGGATTCGCTCCAGGTGTTCCCGCACCTCGGGCGGATTCGGCGCCAGCCTGTCTCCTCGTTCGGCCACAACCTCCCCTGCGCCCACAGTATAACACCGGCGTAACGGGTTACAAACCTGCGAAAGCGATCTTGCTATTCCAACAAGTTTCGCAACTTAACCCGTAATTCCGGGTGCGGAACCTTGCCGCCGCGATCCTCCCGCCGCAAAATGTTAGCGGTCTCAGATCCGTGCAGTTCCACCTTGGAGGAGGTCTCAGCATGCCAGTAAGTCTCGCCGTCCGCCTGGTTCTGGCGCTTATGTTTTGCGCTCTCGGTTTGTCCGCCCAGATCCGCTCGGGAACCATCGTCGGTCTGGTCACCGACACCAGCAACGCCGCGATCCCGGGCGCCTCGGTCGAGGTGACCGAAACCGCCACCAACGCGGTCTACCGGGTGGAGAGCAACGCCGCCGGCCAGTTTACGGTTCCCTATCTCCCGGCCGGCCGCTATTCGGTGAAGGTCGAGGCCAAGGGGTTCCGCGCCTTCACGCTCACCAACCTCGAACTATCCACCGCGGGTACGCTGCGCGCCGACGCCCGGCTGGAAGTCGGGGCCATCGAGACCGTGGTGACGGTGGAGTCCCGGGTCCAGGCCCTGCAAACGGAAAGCTCCACCGTCCAGAACGCCGCCAGCGAAGCCGTCATCCGGGCGCTGCCGAATCCGAACAACAATCCATTCTATTACGCCTCGCTTCAGCAGGGCGTGGTGCCGCGCGCCAAGTTCAACGATACGCAAAACGTCAATGCTTTTGGCATCGGCTCGGACGGGCGGCGCAACTTCACCGCCCTGTCGATCAACGGCGGGCAGGCCTTCAGCAACGACATCCAACTCGACGGCGTGAGCATTCAGGCGTCGGCCTGGAACGAAGCCGCGATCCTACCCAACACCGACGGACTTCAGGAAGTCCGCACCTCGACCAACAACTACTCGGCCGAATACGGGCGCTCGCAAGGCGTCATCATCATGACCACCAAGAGCGGAACCAACCAGTTCCGCGGCTCGGCGCAATACCGGCTGCGCAACGAAGCTCTGAACGCCAGCCGCTTCGAAAACAACACCCGCGGACTGGCCCGGCCGCCCTTCAAGGTCAATCAGTTCGGCGGGACCTTCGGCGGTCCGGTGTTGATTCCGAAGCTGTACAACGGCAAGGACAACACCTTCTTCTTCGTGAGCTACGAGGGCTTGCGCTTCAACGAGGGGTTGCAGTACCTGCGAACTGTCCCCACCCCGCTGGAGCGCGCGGGCAACTTCAGCCAGACGCGCATCAACGCCGCCGGGCAGCTTGTGCCGGTCCAGATCCACGATCCCTTTTCGGCCAGCGCGGCCGGCGCCAATCAGTACCGCCGCACGCCGTTTCCGAACAGCGTCATTCCGGCCAGCCGTCTGTTCGCGCCGGCGGTGAACGCGCTCAAGGAGTATCCGGCGCCCAACCGCACGCCCGATGACGCCACCGGCGTTAACAACTTCTTCAACGCCATGACGCGCACCTACGAAAAGAACAACGTGAACACGCGCGTCGACCAACGGCTGGGAGCGCACTCGATCTACGGCACCGCCGGCACGAACTACGGAACCATCCTGACTCCGAACGGCTGGGGCGAGGGGACGCGCGCGTTCACCCAGAGCGGCTTTGTCGGACAGGTTCGCGGCGACAGAAACATTTACGCCTCGGTGGGCGATGTGTGGGTCTTGTCTCCCTCCACGGTGGCCGACTTCCGGGTGGGGGTGACCCGCGTCCGGGCCCAAAACGCCGCCCAGGCATTCGACAACTTCGATTACAAGGCTTTCGGCATCCCGGACGAATTCCAGGCCGCCAACGCCGCGCCCGGCTTCTATCCCAACATCGGGCAAGGCTTCACCAATTGGAGCGCTCTCAACGGCACGGCTTATCTGGCGAAGTTCGAGAAGCAAACCAACTGGAATCTGGTGGGCAGCGTCACCAGGACCCGCGGCCGTTGGACCCACCGCGCCGGGAGCGAATACCGGGTGTACCTGTCGAATTACCTGGATGCCCGTGGCTCCTTCGACATCGTTACCGACGCCGGCTACACCAGCGGGCAGACCATCACCGCCGATGGCGGGAACGTCACGAATAACCCGTTGCTCGGCGGGCACGGCGGGGCGGCGTTTCTGCTGGGCGCCGGCCGGATCGACGGCGGCGAAAACGGCGTGCCGCTCTCGCTGGCCGCCCGGTACTGGGCTATATACAGCCAGAACGACTGGCGCGCCAGCGGCCGCCTGACCGTCAACCTCGGCCTGCGCTATGAAATCCAGCCCGCGCCGACGGAACGTTACAACCGCATGAGTTCCTTCAACTACAACGGTTCGACGCAGGGTACTCCGGGCGCCTTCTTCTTCCCCGGCTCAACCAACAGCGGCCGGAACCTATACCAGACGCAGCATGGCGATTGGGGGCCGCGTCTGGGCTTCGCCTACCGGGCGGCGGAGACCTTTGTCGTCCGCGGCGGATTCGGCGTCACTTACCTGCCGACCAACACCGGTTACTTTGGCGGTCCTTACTACTACGGCGCCCAGTATTATTTCCCGCGCACCACCGCGCAACCGTACGGCACCAGCCCGAACGGGACCCTGGCGGGCAACTGGGCGCAAGTTACGGCGGTGCCGCGGCAGGCCAACAATGACGCCAGCGCGCCCATCTACTACGGCGACAACGGCAACCAGCCGCGCTTCGACTACTCCGGAACCCGCAACGGCAAGAGCCTCCAGTGGAACCTTTTTACCGAGAAGCGGCTGGGGCGGAACTACATCGCCGCCGTCGGCTACGCCGGCACGCGCAGCTATCATCTGCCGTTCGCCCGCCTGCCGCTGAACTCCGTCCAGTTCCTGCCCGACGCGCTGCTCAACGAGTGGCGCCAGGCCTATGCCGCCTCCAACGGGACCGATCCCGGCGTGCAGCGCATCGCCAACCCCTTCCAGCCCAACCCGCGTTCGCTCATCCCCTACCAGGGCAATCTGGGACAAGCCACCATTCCGCGCCGCGAGAGCCTTTACATCTTCCCGTATTTCACCAACCTGCCCCTGGGCAAGACG
Organism: uncultured Bryobacteraceae bacterium; assembly: GCA_937921835.1. Classification (GTDB taxonomy): domain Bacteria; phylum Acidobacteriota; class Terriglobia; order Bryobacterales; family Bryobacteraceae; genus CAKZVG01. The sequence goes on from CAKZVG010000449.1 coordinate 7,426, forward strand.
GAAGGCTACGCGAACTATCACTCGCTTCAAGCCCAGATCACCCGCCAGTTCGCCGCCGGCCTGACCTTCAACGCCCACTACACCTGGTCCAAGGCCATGGACTACTATCAGAGCGAGGCCCAGACCAACGGCTACGCCGATAGCGTGGGCTACATTATCGGCGATCAGGACCGCCGCAACTCGCGCAACACCTACGCGCTCTCGGGCCAGGACATCCCGCACCGCCTGGTCGTTTCCGGCGTCTATGAGATGCCTCTGGGCAGAGGCAAGCGTGTCGATTTGGGCAGTCGCGCGCTGAACCTGCTCGCGGGCGGCTGGCAGATCGGCGGCGCTTTCACCACCCAGAGCGGCACGCCCATCCAGATCGGCGGCGGCAACACCAACGCCATCAACGGCCGTTCGAACCGTCTGTCGGGCGTCCCGGTCGAGCTGCCGAAAGAGCTCCAACGCTGGTACGACTCGCCAGACCCGGCCGGCCGCACCGTCACCCTGCCGGGCGGCCGCACGGTGGTCGTCAACCGCTTCACCTATCTGCGCTTCAACCCGGATGCCTTCCGCGGCAGCGTGGTGCGGCTCGCCAACGGCCAGTTCGCCAACGACGTGTACTGGTGGGGAACGCTGGCTTCGCGCTACGGCGACATTCGCACGGTGGGCCGCACCAACCTGAACCTGAGCCTCCAGAAGCAGTTCCGCATCGCC
>CAKZVG010000450.1 GCA_937921835.1 uncultured Bryobacteraceae bacterium
GATCGAGCCGCCGTTGAGCGCCCACCGTACCACCCGGAAGCGTCCTTTCTTGCCGCGCACCGCCAGGCCCGCCGTGGTCCCGCTCAGGGGAAGAAAATCCAGCCGCGCGGCGGCCGTCCAGTCGCCCGCGGGAGCCTCCCGCAGGTACCACCAATTGCACGTCCGCGACGGGTTCTCGAAGGAGAACTTGAGCCACTCCCCGCCGGGCAGCGCCCCGGTGCCTTCCGGGCAGCTTGATTCGACCGTCCACGGGTGTGCGCCGGCGTCCAGTCCCGCCTCCGGCCACCCGGCGGCGGTCCAACCAACGCTCAGCGTGTCGAACTCCGCCTGGATGGAAGGCGCGTCGGACTGCCCGTTGTAAGCGAAAATGGCAGCCCGCGCGTCTCGCAGCGGCTCTTCGCCGCGCAGCGTGTTGCCGACTTGCCGCCAGCTTAGCCCGTCGTGGCTGGTGAAGGCGCGGAACACGCCGCCGCCGCGCCGAATGGCGAGCCACACCGGTTGGCCGTCCTGTCCCGTGGGGTCGTAGGTCCAGGTGCCGGGCGGCTTCAGGTACCGCCCCTTGCGCTCCAGGCCGAACTCCCACTCCGGGCGGGTAGTGAAGTGGCGCGCGAACTTCACGTAGGAATCCGGGCTTTCGAAGATCATGATCCCCGCCTGCTGGTAGGCCTGCTCGGGAGTAAACCGCATCCGCACCGCGACCTCCTCGTTCAAGCCGAGCCTGGGTCCCAGCAGGATGCTGCCCGGCGGCGCGTCGCGCGCATCGTTCATGATGTCGCCGCGCTGGGTGGGGATTACGAAGCGCCCGGCGGTTCGCGGCTGGACCCGCCACCATACACCCAGCCCGAGCAGAATCCCTGCCGCAAGCACCGCCGCGCCCCACGCGCCCACCCGCCGCCACGCGGCCGGCGCGCCGCCCTCGGCCGGAACCTCACGCGGCACATCCGCGAACCGGAAAACCGGAACATAGGAGCGCACCGGGAGGGTGATCACCACCGGGTCGCTCGCCCCCTCGCCGGCGTAGTAGCGCGCCAGCTTCTGCCGGGTCAGCGAGGCCATGCGCCGCACCGAAGCGTCGTCGATCGGGTTGAAGCGCTCGTCCCGGCCGAGGACATGGCGCGCGATCTCAGCCTGATCGAGCGACTCGCGGTCCTCGAAGGCGCGCTCGCTGACGAAGCTTAGAAACTGCCGGAGCTGGCGCGAGGACGAGAACTCCCGGCTCGCGAGGACCCTCTGAAGCGCCAGGCGGAAGGCCTCGACGTCTTTCTCAAGCACCACTGTTCACAAGTCTATCACCGGCCCGCCGCGAACGTTCGCGAACTTCCCGCAACTCCTGCAAACGAAAAGGAACGACGGACAACCTACGCTCGCGCGCCTCTCCGTCCTAAACTGCGGTTCTATGCGCCACCTGTTGCAGTCGCTCGCCGCCCTGAGCCTGCTCACCGGCCCGTTGGCCGCCGGGATTCCGGAATCCGAGCTTGCGCTCCAGCCGCCGCCCGTCAACACCTCCCCCGGACCCTCCTATCTGGCGCGCCCGTTCCAGGGAATCCCCGGCATCGAACGCGCCCCCGGTGGACGGCTGTGGGCCACCTGGTATGCGGGCGGGCGCTGGGAGGGGCCGGAAAACTACGTCCTGCTGGTCACCAGCGGCGACGGAGGCAAGACCTGGTCCGGCCCCAGGCTGGTGATCGACCCGCCGGGCTACATCCGCGCTTTCGACCCCTGCCTGTGGCTGGACCCGGACGGGCGGCTGTGGCTCTTCTGGGCGCAGGGCGCGGTGCAGTTCGACGGACGCAGCGGCGTCTGGGAGATCCACACGGACAACCCCGATTCGCCCAGCCCCAAATGGTCGGCGCCCCGGCGCCTGGCGGACGGCGTCATGATGAACAAGCCGGTGGTGCTCAGAAGCGGCGAGTGGCTGCTGCCGGTGGCGGTATGGACCGCCATCGAGCCGACGGTCGAAAAGATCGCCAAACAGGAGGGGCTGAATCTCCCGCCCGCCACGATCCGCGCCCTGACCCACAATCTGGAAGGTGAGCGGGGATCCAATCTTCTGCTTTCCAGCGACCGCGGCCGGACCTTCACCCGCATCCAGGGCCCCCTGATCCCCCAGTCGCATTACGACGAGCACATGCTGGTCGAGCGGCGCGACGGGAGCTGGTGGATTCTGACGCGCACCAAGTACGGCATCGGCCAGAGCGTCTCCTTCGACCGGGGCAAGACCTGGAGCGCGGGCGTGGACACCAAGATCCCGCACGCCAACAGCCGCTTCTTCATAAGGCGGCTGCGCTCGGGACGTCTCCTGCTGGTGCGGCACGATTCGCCGGAAGGGATGGTCCGCTCGCATCTGGTGGCCCAGGTTTCCGACGACGACGGCGTCACTTGGCGCGGGAAGCTGCTGCTCGACGAACGCCGGGCGGTCTCCTACCCCGACGGATTCGAGGACCCCGACGGCAGGATCTACATCATCTACGACCGGGAACGCACCCGGGACCGCGAGATCCTGTTCGCAACCTTCACCGAGGCGGACGTGCTTGGCGGCGCCTGCGCGAGCGCGGGTTGCGCTCTGAAACAGCTTGTGAACCGGATGGGAGAAACCACGCTCTCCCAAGGAGGAGGACTCCGATGACAACCACCGCCCGGCGCGCCAGCGCACCGCTGGCGCTGTGCCTGATTGCCGTCTCCGCGGCGGCGCAAACTACCACCGGCAGAATCACCGGGACGATCACCGATCCGGCGGGCGCGCGCGTGCCCGGAGCGCGCGTCGAGGTGTCCAATCTCGCCACCGGCATCCGCGTCGAGGGACGCAGCAACGAAGCCGGCATCTACCTGCTGAACTTCGTGGATCCGGGGCGTTACCAGTTCAACGCCGAAGCGCCCGGCTTCCGGCGTTACCTGCGCGCGCCGGTGGTGGTCGAAACCGGCATGGCGGTGTCGCTTAACGTCAGCCTGGAGCTTGGAGAAACCGCCGAATCGGTGACCGTCACCGCCGAATCGCCGCTGTTGCAGGCCGACCGCTCCTCGCTCAACCAGGTGGTGGAGAACCGCACCGTCGCCGACATGCCGCTGGCCAGCCGGCGCGTGGGCCAGCTCATGCGGCTGCTCGCCAACGTCAACATGCAGGGCGAGAACATGACCGCCGGGTGGGTGGACTTCACCCTCGGCGGCGGGCGCGGACGCCAGCAGAACTGGCAGATCGACGGCGCGGCCATGCAGGCGGTGCCCATGTTCACCGCCGCGGTGGAGGCCAACCCCCCGGTCGAGGCGGTCGAGGAGTTGAAGATCGAAGTCAACGCCTACCCCGCCGAGTACGGCAGAAGCACCGGCGGGTTCATCGCCATGACCACCAAGTCGGGCACCAACCAGGTGCGCGGCGTGCTCTATCACTTCCTCCGCAACGACGCCATGGACGCGCGCCGCTTCTTTGCTCCCGCTCTGGCGCCCCGCAAGTACAACGTCTTCGGCGGCTCCGTGGGCGGTCCTGTTGTCCGCGACCGCACCCACTACTTCTTCTCCTACGAAGGCACCCGCTACACTGACGGAACCACCCGCACCATGAGCGTTCCCACGCCCCAGGAGATCCAGGGCGACTTCTCCGCCAGCGCCGGCTCGCCTCTCGATCCGCTGACCCGCGCGCCCTTCCCGAACAAGCGGATTCCCGCCGCCCGGCTCGACCCGATCGGCAGCCGGCTGGCCGCGCTGTATCCCGCACCCAACGTCGCCGGAGCCTCCTCGGGCGCGAACAACTTCCGCCTCAACACCGCCAACCGGCTCACCGCCAACAGCTTCATCGGCCGGCTCGATCACAGCATCTCTTCCTCCGACCGCTTGAACACCAGGGTCCTTCAATACCGCGGCCGCACCACTCGCGGCAGCGTCACGCCGGTCGAGGCGGCCGACCCGAGCGGAGGCGCCGACGTCACCAACACGCTCAACGTCACGCCGGGCTGGTTCCACAACTTCAGCGGCGCCATGTTCAACGAACTGCGCCTCGGAATCCTCCACCGCTGGCAGGAACAGCCGCGTCCGGACGACTCCGGCATCGCCGGGCAACTGGGGCTGAAGGGGGTGGCCCCCGCCGGC
>CAKZVG010000451.1 GCA_937921835.1 uncultured Bryobacteraceae bacterium
CGCCGCGGCCGAGGATTCGAGCGTCGCCATCGTGTCGGCGGTCACCAGGGATTTGACGCAGAAAGTGCACGCGGGCAAGCTCGCCGGCAGCGTGGCGCAAGCCGTGGGCGGTAAGGGCGGCGGGCGCCCCGACATGGCCGAGGCGGGCGGCAAGGACGCGGCCCTCCTACCGGCGGCGCTCGAAGGCGTCTACCGGACTGTCGAAGGCATGCTGTGACCACGATGGACGTAGCGGTGGTGGGCGCCGGCCCGACCGGGCTGGCCTGCGGCATCGAGTTGAAGCGCCGCGGAATCGGCGCGGTGCTGTTCGACAAGGGCTGCGTGGTGAACTCCATCTATCACTACCCCACCTTCATGAGCTTCTTCACCACGCCCGAGCTGCTTGAAATCGGCGGGATCCCCATGACCTCGATGTACGAGAAGCCGCTGCGGGTGGAAGCGCTCAAGTACTACCGCCGGGTGGCCGCTCACTTCGAACTCGACATCCGGCAGTATGAGGGCGTGGCTTCGATCGAGGGCGTGGATGGCGCCTTCACCCTCGCCACCACGGACCGCGACGGCTGCCCGCATTCCTATCGCGCGCGGAAGGTGATTCTCGCCACCGGCTACTACGACCGGCCGAATCTGCTGGGCGTGCCCGGCGAGGATCTGGACAAGGTTCTTCATTACTACAAAGAGCCGCATCCCTACTACGACCACGACGTGCTGGTGGTGGGCGGCAAGAACTCGGCCGCGATCGCCGCGCTGGAGTTGCACTGGGCGCAGGCGCGCGTGACGCTGGTGCACCGCGCGCCGGCGCTGAGCGACAGCGTCAAGTATTGGATCCGGCCGAACCTGGAGAACCGCATCCGCTCGGGCGAGATCGCGGCCCATTTCGATTCGCGCGTGGCCGCGATCGCGCGCCGTTCGGTGCGCCTCGAGACGCCCGCGGGCGAGCTGGAGATCAAGAACGATTTCGTCTTCGCGATGACCGGCTATCACCCGGATCTCGAGTTCCTGGGCCGGCTCGGGATCGAACTCGACGCGGCGACGCAGCGGCCCTACACCGACCCCAAGACGCTTGAAAGCGCGCGGCGCGGAATCTATCTGGCGGGGGTCCTCGTGGCCGGCATGCACACCAACGAGATCTTCATCGAGAACGGGCGCTTCCACGGCGCGCTGATCGCCGAGGCCATCGCCGCCGGGGCGGGGGAGTGGAAGCGGTGAAGAAGCTGCTCGCCGGGGCGGCGGTTCTGCTGCTTGGCGCCGGAGTGATCCTGTTCCTGCTTTCGGCCGGCACCGCGATCGAGCTAGAGCCCGCGGTGAAGGTGGTGGGCGTCGAGACCCCCGTCATCGTGCGGCTTACGAATCCCCACGGCGTGCGGCGCTTCAGCGCGTCGCTTGAGCAGGACGGCGCACGGCAGACGGTGTACGTCGAGGAGTATCCCGCCACCCGCTTCCTGTTCTGGCGCAAGAACGAAGCGCCGCGGACGGTCCGCTTCGCGGCGGGCAAAAAGCAGTTCGCCGCGCTCAAGGACGGCAAGGCGCGGCTGATCCTCGAAGCCCAGTCGAACGACTTCCGCGGCGCGGCCACCCGGGTGGCCATCGACGTGGAGGTGGTCACCCGCCCGCCCTCGGTGGCCGCGGACGGCTTTCAGCACTACATCACCCACGGCGGCTCGGAACTGGTGGTCTTTACCGTCTCCGGCTATTGGACGGAGGCGGGAGTCCGCGTGGGCAAGTACACCTTCCGCAGCTTCCCGCTCCCCGGCGATCCCTCGAAACGGTTTTCGTTGTTCGCGTTTCCGTGGGACGTTCCGGCGGACACGGTCCCGCTGGTGTACGCCCGCGACCCGGCCGGCAACGAGGCCAGCGCGCGCTTCTGGTTCAAGCTCTTTCCCAAGCCGTTCCGCAAGCGGGATCTGCACCTCTCCGACGCGTTCCTCGAAAAGGTGGTCAACGAGATCGATCCCGGCGGTTCGGGCGGCCTGCTGGAGCGGTTTCTCAAGATCAACGGCGAGATGCGGCGCGCCAACAACCAGGCGCTGGCGGATCTGCGCTGGAAGACCGAGGAGCGCATGCTGTGGTCGGGGCCGTTTCTCCAACTGGCCAATTCCAAGGTGGAGGCGCTCTTCGCCGACACGCGCAACTACATCTACCAGGGCAAGAAGGTCGACGAGCAGACGCATCTCGGCTTCGACTTGTCGGTGGTGAAGAACGTGCCCGTGCTGGCGGCCAACGACGGCAAGGTGATCTTCGCGGAGCGTTTGGGCATTTACGGCAATTGCGTGGTGGTGGATCACGGCTACGCGCTGCAATCCATCTACGCGCACCTGAACGAGATCGGCGTCAAACCCGGTGACCAAGTGAAGAAGAATCAGCCGCTGGGCCGGAGCGGCGCGACCGGCATGGCCGGCGGCGACCACCTGCACTTCAGTATGCAGGTGGACGGCGTGCAGGTAAGTCCCGTGGAGTGGTGGGACGGCGCCTGGATCCGGAACCGCATACTGAGTAAGTTGCCGGAAAGCCGGCCGTAGGTTCGGAACCGGCTACCGCGCCAGGATCAACGCCCCAGGAACCGCTCCAGATTCTCGATCTCGCGCTCGGCCGAGTCGAGGCTCTTCTTCGCGGAGACGTCGCCCGCGCGCAGCGCGCTCTCGGCCTCGTCGAGGTGGTAAGCCGCGCGTTGCTGCGAAGACAGCACGTCCTGCCGCATGCCAAGCCCCTGAGCCGCCTGGCGGCGCTGCATATTCTGGATGGTGGTGTTGAGCGGCCCCAAGCGCGCCCCGAGCATCATCATGCGTTCGCGGAGCG
>CAKZVG010000452.1 GCA_937921835.1 uncultured Bryobacteraceae bacterium
ACCGACAGGATCAGCCCCTGTGGAGTCTGCCGCGCCGCGCACACCAGGCGGATGGTATGGTTCAGCCGGTGAGCGTATTGGAAGTCGAAGGGAGTGATGCGGCGGATGCCTTCGGTGTAAATGTCCTCCGGCGTGATGCGCTCTCCAAAAGCCAGCGCCGCCAGCAGCGCCAGCTTCGAGCGCGCGTCGTAGCCATCCACGTCGGCGCTGGGGTTGGCCTCGGCGTAACCCAGCCGCTGCGCCTCGGCCAATACCGGGTCGAAATCCGCTCCGTGGCTCTCGATCTGCGTGAGGATGTAGTTGCTGGTGCCGTTTAGAATCCCGTAGAGCGCCGTGATGCGGTCGCCCGCGATCCCTTCGCGCAACACGGCGTGAATGGGGATGCCGCCGCACACGCTGGCCTCCATGGCCAGGTTGACTCCCGCCGCGATGGCGCGGTCCCAAATGTCGGCGCCGCAACGCGCCAGAAGCTCCTTGTTGGCCGTGACGACGGATTTGCCCGCGGCGATGGCGCCGTCGATGATCTCCAGCGCCACCGTGGTTCCGCCCACCAGTTCCGCCACCACGTGAACTTCGGGGTGGTTCACGAGTTCGCGCCAGTCGGCGGTGCGCATCACGCCGTCCAGCGAAGCCGGCAGTGTCTTGCTCGCGATGAGGGTGTCGCAAACCGCCTTCACGCGCAGTTGGAAGCCGAGTTTCACCTCGATCTGGCCGGCGGTCTCGGCCAGGATGGTCAGGGCGCCGGAGCCCACGTTGCCGAGGCCCACGATCCCCACGTTCACGCAGTTCATATCACCGCTATGATAGCGAATAGGATGAAAGCTCCGAGGATAACGCGCGTAAAGGGTAAGTCGCTGTCGAGGCTGGCGCTGGGGGCGCTGCTCGCCGCATCCCTGCTTTTCGCGTTTCCGGCGCAGCACCGCGAGGAGCGGCGAAAGCTCCCCGACGGCAGAAACCAGATGGAGGAGATTCTCAAGGAAGAGCACCGGAAATCGCTGGCCGACGCGGCGCGTCTGGCCGAACTGGCCGGGGAACTCAAGATTGAACTCGAGAAGAACGACCGGCACATCGTTTCCATGTCCTCCATCCGGAAGACCGAAGAGATCGAGCGGCTCGCCAAGCGAATCCGGGCGCGCTTGAAGAGGTCCTGAGGACGTGCTCCCGCTGGCGCTCGCCTGGCTTGCCGTCACAGCCTGGGCGCAGGCCCCGCGCGAGGCGCGGGTGGAGTTCTCCGGCGGCGGACTGAGCTACGCGCACTCGGAGCCGGCCGGCCCCGACCGGGCGCCGCTGCTGATCGCGCTGGGCGGCGAATGGGCCGCGTGGCAGGCGGAAACCGCGCGCCGCGGCTGGCTGCTGGCGATGCCCGAAGCGCGGCTGCTCCGGGCGCCGGGCGACGCGGCGGCCACGGCCCTGGAAGCGCTCGTCGAAGACGCGCGGCGCCGTCTGCCGGCCGATGAGAACCGCGTCTATCTGGCGGGCGTGGGAGCCGGCGCCGAGATGGTCTTTTATGTCCGCGGCCGCGTGCCCCACCTGTGGGCCGCCGTGGTGGGACTGGGTGGCTCCGCCCGACCGGCGATCGAGTCCAATCGCCTCTTCTCGGCCAACGCGGCGCTCGTTCCCATGCTGTGGGCGGCGCCGGCCGCCGGGGACGGCTCCCGCGAACGCCTCCGCGCCGCCCGTTATCCGGTCCTGGAAAGGCCTTTGGCCGAAGTCCGCCTCGCCGATGCGCTCGACTTCCTCGCCTCGCACCGCCGCGACCCGATGCCGCCGCAGGTGGATTGCGAGACCGGCTCGCTCAAGTTCGCGCGCTGCTATTGGGTCGAGATCGTGAAGGCCGACCCTTCGTTGCGCAACGATGCCGTGCCGCCGACCCGGGTGCCGCCGGGCGCGGGCGCGTCGCTGGCGCTGGGGCCTTTCGGATTCGACCCCTCGCTTCCCGGTCCGGGCCTTCAGGTCGGCTGGCTGCCGGACGGTTACCAGGGGCCGCTGAAGCTTGGCGACCGCATTGTCTCGGTGGGCGGCAAACCGGCCGGCGACGCGGCGGAATACCTCCGGCTGATGGACGAAACCCGCGAGGAGAAAGCCGTCGCCGTCATGGTAGAGCGCGGTGGGCGGCGGCTGCGGCTGGAGACCCGCACCGTGCTGCCCAAACGCGAGGAGAACGTCACCGTGCGCGTGAGAGCCGAATGGCTTCCTGAAAGCCGTGAACTGCTGCTGATCACGCGCGGAGTGGCCGCCCTGCGATTCCATTTGTCCGCAGGACGCACGCCCGCCCGGGTAAACTGGAACGGACGCGAGATGGGCGAAGCCGCCGGCCCGGGCTGCTGGGAAGCCGCCGCCACGCTGGCGCGCTGCCGCTAAGCGGCCCGCCCGGAGCAGGGTCACGTCAGCGCCCGGCTGCGCTTTTGCGCGCCGCCCCGCCGCGCCTATAATGAGTGCTTCGCATGCAGATCGACTGGTTCCCGCTGTGGCTGAGCCTGCGGGTGGCGGCGCTTTCCACGCTCATCGCGGCCGTCGCCGGGCTTTGGCTGGCCTGGGTGCTGGCGAACCGCGAATTCCGGGGCCGCGAACTGCTGGACGCGGCGGTGACGCTCCCGCTGGTGCTGCCGCCGACCGTGCTCGGCTACTACCTGCTGGTCGTGCTGGGACGCGAGAGCACGCTGGGCCGGCTCTACGAAGCGGCCACCGGACAGCCGCTGGTGTTCACCTGGCAGGCGGCGGTGGTGGCGGCCCTTTTCCATTCGGCGCCGCTGCTGGTGAAGATCTCGCGGGCGGCGCTGGAGAGCGCCGGCCGGGACTACGAGCGTGCCGCGCGCAACCTGGGCGCTTCCGAGTGGACAATCTTCCTGCGCGTTACGGCGCCGCTCGCGTGGCGTTCCCTCCTGGCCGCGCTGGCGCTGTGCTTCGCGCGCGCGCTGGGGGATTTCGGCATCACCATCATGATCGCGGGCAACATCCCCGGCCGCACTCAGGTGGTGTCGGTGGCTATCTACGACGCCGTGAAAGCCGGCAACGGAGAACTGGCGCGCGTACTGGTGCTGGTGGTTTCGGCGGTGGCGATGGCGGTCCTTTATCTCGCCAACCGGCTGGCGCCGAGGCGGGCGTTCTGATGCTTCAGGTCCGCATCGGGAAGCGCTTCGCCGCCGGGCCGGAGGCGGCCGCCTTCTCGCTGGCGATTGAGTTCGAGGCCACGGCCGGCGTGACGGTGCTGTTCGGTCCGAGCGGGTCGGGCAAGACCCTCACGCTCGACGCCATCGCCGGCTTCGTGCGGCCGGAGGAAGGCCGCATCCTGCTGGACGGCGATCTGCTGTTTGACGGCGCGACCGGCGTGCATCTGTCCCCGCGCGTTCGCCGCTGCGGCTACGTCTTTCCGAATTACGCCCTGTTTCCGCACATGACATTGCGGCGCAATCTGGAGTTCGCCGCCGCGCGGCGCCCGCGCCTCGAACGCCACCGGCGGGTGTCGGAGATGCTTGACCGCTTCCACCTCGGCGAAGTGGCCGGGCGGCGCCCGCACGAGGTTTCCCTGGGCCAGAAGCAGCGCTGCGCCATCGCCCGCGCGCTCATCGCCGCTCCCAAGGTGCTGCTGCTCGACGAACCGGCGCGCGGACTCGAGGCGCCGCTGC
>CAKZVG010000453.1 GCA_937921835.1 uncultured Bryobacteraceae bacterium
CCGCCCCCGCCTGCCGCTTGGACCGGACGGGTTTCGGAATGGCCGTTGTGGGCCCAGACCGGCGCGCTGGCGGCGTTCTACGTGCTGGCGGCCCGGGTGGATGCGGCGCTCTTCATGTTCTGGGGTCCTGGAACTCCGGTATGGGTTCCGGTGGCTGTGGCCCTGGCGGCGCTACTGCTGTTCGGGACGCGCCTGTGGCCCGGTGTGACCATCGGCGCGCTGGTCTCGGACAGCCTGGAGATTCTGGCTAACGCCCCTGAAACCCCGCTGCCAAAGGCCGCCGCGATGGGCCTGGTGATCGCGCTGGGCGCCACCAGCGAGGTGGTCGCCGCGGTGTGGTTGACGCGCCGCGCGGTGAAGACGCTGCTTCCGCTGGAAGCGCCGTTGTCTTTCTTGCGCTTCATCGTTCTCACGGCCGGAGCGGCCCCGGTGATTAACGCCACCGTCGGGGCGGCGGTGATTGTGCTGGGCGGCATGGTTCCACCGGGGCGCGGGCCTGCGGTCTGGCTTTCCTGGTATCTGGGCGATGTGGCGGGAATCGTTCTTGTCACTCCCTTGCTGCTGGCCTGGGCGCACAAGCCGGACCGGCCCCCGCGGCGCGAGCGTGGAAACGCCGGCGAGCTGGCTTTGTACCTGGTGTTGCTCGGCGGCGTGCTCTATCTTCTGTTCAGCGGGATCCTGGGCACGGCCTCCCAACCGTACTTATTCCTGATCGTGCCGTTCCTGGCCTGGATGGCCTTCCGTTTCGCGGCCAGAAACGTGGCGGCGGCGGTGGGTCTTCTGTGCGTTGGGATCTCGCTGGCCACCGTGCATGGCGCCGGGCCACTCTGGCAAGCGGATCCATGGCGCACCCATATCCTGCTGCAAGCGTTCCTCTGCGTGACGGGCGGCGCCAGCTTGTTCATGGCCTCGGTGATCAGCCAGCACCGGCAGGCGCTGGCTGGTCTGCGCCGTTACGCATTGCAACTCGACCAATCGAGGCGGCAGCTCCTGGAGCAATCCGCGGAGTTGCGGTCGGCGCGCGACGAGGCGGGCCGGGCGTCGCAAATGAAATCGGATTTTCTCGCCACCGTCAGCCACGAGTTCCGGACGCCGTTGAACGCCGTCATCGGGATGAGCGACCTGTTGCTTGAGACTCCCCTGTCGGGTGAGCAGCGGGAATATGCGGCCACGATCCAGACCTCGGGGCGGGCGCTGCTTGCGCTGGTTAACGACATCCTCGACATGTCGCGGATCGAGGCCGGAAGGCTGACGGTCGAGCGGGTGGAGTTCTCTCTGCCAGAGCTGGTGCGGGAGGTCGTTCGCGAGTTGGCGCCTGCGGCGCAGGAGCGCGGCCTGGAGTTGATTGCCGACTGCCCGGAAGGTGGCCCTTCGTGGTTTCTCGGCGATCCGCTCAGGATCCGCCAGGTGGTGGCGAACCTGGGCGGGAACGCGGTGAAGTTCACCGAACGCGGGCGGGTATCGATCCAGGCCGAGGTCAGGCCCGCGGGCGAAGGGACCAGCCTGGTGCGCGTGCGCGTGGTCGACACCGGCATCGGCATTCCGAAGGACAAGCAGCCGCTGATCTTCGAGAAGTTCATGCAGGCCGACGCGTCCGTGACCCGGCGCTACGGCGGCACCGGGCTTGGGTTGGCCATCTCCAAGCGGCTGGTCGAGTTGATGGGCGGAGAGATCGGGCTGGAGAGCGAACCTGGGCGCGGGTCCGAATTCTGGTTCGAACTTCCACTGGAGAACGCGCCGCCGGACTCTCCGCTCCGCGAGCACCCGGCGCGCCAAGCGGCGCCGGACGGCGCCGTGCGCGTGCTGGCCGGCCTTCGGGTTCTGGTGGCCGAGGACAACCCGGTGAACCAGCGCGTCGCAGAGTACCTGCTTAAGAAGCTGGGCTGCGTGGTGGAGATCGCCGAGGACGGCGCAGCGGCGGTGCAGAGGGTGCGCGAGGGCAGCTACGATGCGGTCCTGATGGATTGCCAGATGCCAGGGCTGGACGGCTACGCCGCCACGGCGGAGATCCGCGCGCTCGGGGGAGACGGGCGGCTGCCAGTGATCGCCATGACGGCCAGCGCCATGGCCGGGGACCGCGAGCGGTGTCTGGCCGCGGGAATGGACGATTACCTCACCAAGCCGCTCGATCTGCGCACGCTTCAGGCAGCTCTCGAACGCTGGGCCGCTCCGAAGCCCTCCGGCGCCCGCCAGTAGCCGGCTGCGGCCGGACCGGCGCTGCACAATTCAGGTCTGATTATCTGATTTGACAAACCGGGCTCCTCCCGCGTAGCCTGGGAATTGGCGCCGGCGTAGCTCAGCCGGTTAGAGCGACGGTCTCATAATCCGTAGGTCGCAGGTTCGAGTCCTGCCGCCGGCACCAGATAGCAATCACGGCGCACGGTTTCGGGCGCCAGCCACTTTAAGCGGCTCACGATTCCTTCCCGGTAATCAGCGAGTAGAGCCGGTGCAATTCGTCCTGAGAAAAGTAGTCGATCTCGATGCGTCCCCGTTGCGGGGATTTCTCGATGATTCTGACTCGGGTGCCTAGCGTCCGTTCGAGGTCCTGGGCGGCGGCCCTTACGTTCGGATCCTGTGTGCTGGCCTCCTCGGCGGACTTCGGTTCCCTCGGCTGCGTCATGCGGTTCACGAGTTGTTCGACCTGACGGACGGAGAGCGACTGTGCCGTAGCTCGTTCGGCGGCCTGGACTTGCAGCTCGGGAGTTGGAAGGCCGAGGATTGCGCGGGCGTGGCCCATCGACAGGCGCCGGTCGGCAAGGAGATTCTGCACCTCGCCTGGAAGTTTCAGCAGCCGGAGCGTGTTGGTGACTGTCGCCCGGTCTTTTCCAGTGCGTTCGGCGATCTGTTCGTGGGTAAGGCCGAGTTCTTTGACAAGACGTTCGAAGGCGCGCGCCACTTCGATCGGATTGAGATCCTCGCGTTGGATGTTCTCAACCAGGGTGATCTCTAGAAGCCGGCTGTCTTCGAAGTCGCGAACCACTGCTGGAACCTCTTCGAGACCTGCCAGCTTCGCCGCCCGCCAGCGGCGTTCGCCAGCGACCAACTGGTAACGCTCACCGGCGCGACGAACGATCAGAGGCTGAATGATTCCGTTCGAACGGATGGAGTTGGCTAGCTCGTGGAGGCGGTCTGGCTGGAAAACGCTGCGAGGCTGGAGCGGATTCGGGTCGATCAGATCGATGGAAATGCTGGAGACGGCGTGATCGTTCGGCGGTAAGGAGGGAGCAGCGGGCGCCTCGGCCCTGGGCGCCAGTAGCGCGGATAGACCCCTACCCAGCGCTTTCCGGTCATGCGGTTTGGTCATGGAACGCTCTCATTCGTGGCGAGGAGTGCCTGCGAGGCCACAGCGCCCGGTTTGCTGGATGTGGAATCATTTCGATAAGATCTCCTTGGCGAGTTGGATGTAGCTTTCAGCGCCTCTGGAGCGAACGTCGTAGAGGAGGATCGGCTTGCCGAAACTGGGGGCCTCCGCCAAGCGGATGCTCCTCGGGATGACGGTGCGGAAGACCTCGTCGCCAAAGAAACTCTTGAGGTCTTGGGCGACTTGGCGAGTAAGGTTGGTGCGGTCATCAAACATCGTCAGAAGTACGCCTTCAACGCGGAGGGCGGGGTTGAAGGATTGGCGGAGGCGGTCGATCGTGTCCAGAAGTTGCGAGATGCCTTCGAGGGCGAAGAACTCACATTGGATGGGTATGAGAACCGAGTCGGCGGCTACGAGGGCGTTGACGGTGAGGAGATCGAGCGCCGGGGGGCAGTCGATGAGGATGTACTGGTAGCGGTCCTTGAGCGGCGCAATCAGGTCTTTCAGGCGGAATTCACGCCTGCCATGGTCGACAAGTTCTATGTTGGCGCCGACGAGGTTCTTGTCGGCGGGAACCAAGTGGAGGCCGTCGAGCTCGGTCTTCACCATCACATCCGCCAGTGAGCGCTCGCGTAGCAGAGCGTCGTAAATGGTGAGCGCGCCGGGAACCTTCTGTACACCAAGGCCGGTGGTGGAATTGCCCTGCGGGTCGGTGTCGACCAGGAGAACGTTCAGATCGTTAACGGCGAAGGAAGCGGCGAGATTGATAGCGGTCGTGGTCTTCCCCACGCCACCTTTCTGGTTGGCGATTGCGATGATCTTGCCCACGAAATCCTTATGCTAGCACGGGCCGGGCGAAGCCAGCTTCCGCAACACTCTCGATGGGGAGCAAGTTAGGCCGGGACGCGCTAGGGCGTCGCCATCTTGTTGTTTTGTCGGTTCGCCGTCAATCCGCATCAGCAACGCCGCGGAAGTTGGCTAAGAAATCGCACTCGGCCCTCGCGCAATCCCGGCCAGGTTCGTTGCGTAGCTTTCGTCCGCGGAAGTTGGCTAAGAAATCGCACTCGGCCCTCGCAGCTTGGTGAATCCCGCTGTCAGGCCGGGCTCCTTTGTCTAAAACGGACGAGACGATGCTGGCCGAGTTCCACGTGGAACACCGACTGATCCAGTCCTCACTCCGTTCCACGTGGAACAACTCCCAGTTCCTTCCGACACCTCAACCGCCCGCGTACCCCGGTGCAGCACCGTACTCCCCAATCACCAGCCAGCGCCGCTCACCCCACGGCACGCGCAGCTTGCAACCCTCCATGAGCTCCGCATCCTCCCCGCCCACCAACACCGCGAACCGCGCCGCCAGCCTGGGTATCTCCCGCCAGGCAACCGCCCTGGACACCACCCAATCGAACCGCGCCTCCAAACATTCCGCGCGAACCGCAGCCACCCGCAGATTCGCTATCCCCCGGCAAGCCTCCTCAAGGAACACCGCCTTCTTCCCGACAGACTCCACGAGAGTTACGCTGCACTCAGGGCGGCAGATCGC
>CAKZVG010000454.1 GCA_937921835.1 uncultured Bryobacteraceae bacterium
GTCGACGGCGAAGGGGAAGGCGCCCAGATCCAGGACGGTGAAGCCGGGCGAGTCCGGCACCTGCGCGTCGAGCATTTCGAGCGTGAGCCAGATGCGGTGAGCCTGGGCGGTCAGGAAGGTGGCGTTTTCGCGATACCGCGCAGGGTTCGCCGGCAGCCCGCTGTAGGAAGCGCGCGGGGCTGAGCGGACATACTCCAGGAAATCCTCCGGCGGCAGATCCAGCCACTTCAACGAATCGTCGAACACCGAAACCCAGGTGTTATCCGCAAAGACCTCGCGCAGGGGCGTTGCGGCGTAGCGCTTAAGGAAGCTCTGCAAAACGGTAACCCGGCATGGCCGGCGCGGGAGGCGCCTGCGGCGGCGGCCGCGGTCCGGCTTCTGTATGATACCAGTATGTGCCGGGCGACCGCGCATCCATCCGGCCTGGCCCGCCTGGCGCGGATCACTCGCTGTCCGGATTGCAAAGGCGAGCTTCTCCCCGCCTGCCGGGTCCTGACGCCCGCGGGCAGGCTCAAGTCGGGCGTGCTGTTCTGCCCGGCTTGCGGCGGCGTCAAGGGAACGGTCCGGAACTTCAAATACGACTTTGTGCATTTCGACGCCCAGGCCGCCGGCGAGCGGTTGCGGCGTTCCGGAATCGAAGCGCCGCCGTCCGTTTTGCCTTATGAAGTCGCAGAGGAGGTGGTGGCCTTCGACGACCCGCGCCTCACGCTTCGCGGCGCGTGGGAAAGCTGGGACGGACGTTACCGCTTGAGCCACGGCGCGGCGGGCGACGAACTGGCGTTTGCGGGTGAGTTCCTGGACGTCTCGGCACGGCTGCTGAAGCATCCCTGGAGCGGACGGGCGCGTTTCCTGGTGGACGGCGTGCCAGCGGGCGAAGTGGACCTCTACCAGCCGAAATGGTCGACTGTGACCTGGTTCCCGATCGCCGGGGACCTGGCGCCGGGTCCGCACGAAGTGAGAATCGTTCCCACCGGCGGCAAGCACCCGGAAGCGGCCGGAAGCCAGGTATTGTTTCACGAACTGATCGTGACGCGGCCTGGATACGCCGGCGCCGCCTCCCCGGCGAAGGAAACCAACCGCGTGCTGCCGGTCTTCCCGGCGGTGGTGGAATTGATGAAGCAGGCGCCCGCCGACGGTCTCATTCTCGATTGCGGGGGCGGCGACCGCGCTTTGGGCGACCCGCGTTACATCAACGTGGATTACCAGCAGTACCAGCTCCCGGCGGTCTATGGCGACGCGATGAAGCTGCCGTTTGAGAGCGGGGTCTTTGACCTGGTATTCAGCCAGGCTCTGCTCGAGCACGTGGCCAACCCGTTCGCGGCGGCGGCCGAGATGGCGCGCGTCACCAGGCCGGGCGGCGTGCTGTGGGCGGGTATGGCGTTCTTGCAGCCGGTGCATGCCGTGCCGTCGCATTACTTCAACGCCACCGCGTGGGGGATCGAGGAACTGTTCAAGCAGCTTGAGATCGAAGAGGTCTCCTGGTTCGGGGAATTGTCGTTTACCATCGAGTGGCTGCTCAAGGAGTCCGGCGCCGCCGGACGGATGGAGGCCGGCGAGTATGCCGCGCTGATCGAGCGCTTGAAGTCGCTGGACGCGCTGGTGCCTTACGAGGCGTTGCGCGCGGTGGCGTCGGGCGTGGCGGTGCGGGCGCACAAGCCGGCCTGAACCGGTGATGGATCTCGATCCCGCTCTCTGCCGGCTCGTCAAGGACAAGATCGCCACCTTCGGCCGCGAACAGATCCTCGAAGCCGTCCGGCTGACGGAGAGCTTTCCGCCGCCGGGCGCGGAAGCGGCCGACGTGGTTTCGCAGGTGATTCACGACGTGGCGTTGCACGCCGAGTCGCTGGGGGACTGGATGCTGTGCGCCGCGCTCTACCGGCGGGCGCTCGAATACCCGGTGGACGGGGCGCGGATCGCCGCCGGAAACTGGTACCGCCTGGGCCTGTGCCAGGAGCGCATCGGCTGCCTGCGGGAGGCGATGGATAGCTACCGCAGGGTGCTGAGCCTGGAGGAGGCGTGGCCGCACGTCGCGGCGCTGGCGCGCGCGGCGCTGGCCGGGTTATTGATGGCGGCGGAGGAATACGGGGAGGCGGCGGATCTGTTCGCGCGGTTGCTCGCGGATCCGCCCGATCCGGAAATCCCGGCCGGGCGGACGGCGGTGGAACTGGCCGGTTGCCTGGTCCGGCTGGGACGCCAGGCGGAGGCGCGGCGAACCCTGGAGGATCTGTGCGCCGGGGATCTGACGGACGCCTCCGCGGTGGAAGGCGCGCGGCTGCTGGCGGGAATCCACGAAGCCGCGGGCGAGATTACGGCCGCGATCTCCTGCTACGAACGCATCATTGCCAGCGGCCAGGCGGAACTGCACCTCAAGCAGGCGGCCGCCGCCCGGTTGGAATCGCTGCGCAGGCCCGCCTGATGGCTCCTATTTTGGCGCCGCCACCGGAGCGCCGCCCGCGATGCCGGTGAAGCCGGTGTTGGTCCACTGGTTGGTGGCCAGGCGGTACCACCACAGTTCGTTCGCCTGGGTGCGGCCAACGGCGTAGACCTCGCCGAGTTCTCCCGCCGCGCCGAAGTCCTGAACGACGCCGCCGCTGGATGCCCAGGGCAGCCAGCCGGAGGTGGTGCCCTCCTGGTAGCCGCGGTACCAGAGCACGCCCCCGGAGTCCCGCAACATGGCGTACACCCTGCCGTCGCGCGGCGCCACCGCCTGCGGATCGCCGCTCATGATACCGCCGCCGTAGCTCCAGCCGAGCCAGGCGTCGCCCTGGAGGCGCGCCATCCAGAGCGAATTCCAGTCGTCCCGCACGGCCACGTAGACCACGCTGTCGCTGCCGCAGGCCAGGGAGGGTTTACCCTGGATGATCCCGCCGCCGGGGCGCCAGCCCTGGAAGCCGCTTGCGGGATCGAACCGTCCGCTCCAAAGCGATCGCCAGTTGTCGCGGCCGACCAGGTAGAGCGAGCCGTCCGGGCAGGCGGTCATCACGGGATCCTCGGAGAATACGCCCGCCAGGTAGGTCCAGGCGCCGAAGCTGGCGCCCGGCGTGTAGACGACCAGCCAGAAGGCGTCCCAGTGGTCCCGCACGGCGATGTAGGCCAGCCCGTTTCCGGCGACGGCGATGGCCGGCGTCCCCTTGGTCACGCCGGCGCCGAACTGCCAGGTTCCCCAACTCTGGGTGGCGGCCGTGAAACGGTTGGCCCAGATCGAGCCGTAAGCGTCGCGGGCCACGGCCACGGTGTCGCCCTGGGCGGTCTGCGCCACGGCCGGACCGGCGGCGAACAGCGCGCCCGCGTAGAAAAGCTGCGGGGAGGGGTAGCGCGTCAGCAGGCGCACGCTGCCGGCGGTGTCCAGGAAGACCGCCGTGGGAAGCGCGGACGAGATCTTGGCGACGAAAGCGTCGCTGAAGCCGTTGTGGGTCAGATCCGGGCCGGTTGCGGCCGGGAAGGTCGCTTCTGCGGAGCCCGTCTCGCCGGTCACGTAGGCGTTGCCGGCCTCGTCGGCGGCGATGCCGTAGCCGTGATCGACGCCGGCGCCGCCCAGATAGGTGGCATAGAGCAGCGCCGTGCCGGAGGCGCTCACCTTGGCGATGAAGGCGTCCACGATGCCGTTGAAGGAGAGGTCCGGACCGCCCGCGGCCGGAAAGGCGGGATCGGTGGGCGCGGCATAGCCGGTGGTCGACCCGGTGACGTAGGCGTGCCCGGCGCGGTCCACGGCGATCGCGGCGGCCCAATCGTCCCCGCTGCCTCCCAGGTAGCCGCAGTACACCAGCCCCGTGCCGGAGGCGTTGATCTTGGCCACGAAGGCGTCCATGCCGCCGTTGTGGGTGAGGTCCGGCCCCGCGGTCACCGGAAAGGTGGATTCGGTGGAGGTGGTACGTCCGGCGACATAGGCGTTGCCGGAGGCGTCCACGGCGATGCCCCCGGCGTAGTCGCTGCCCGTCCCGCCGAGGTAACCGGCGTACAGAAGCGCCGTGCCGGCGGCGTTCACCTTGGCGATGAAGACGTCCGACGCCCCGCCGTTGTAGGTCAAATCCGGACCGGCCGCCACCGGGAAGGTGGATTGCGACGAGGTCGTCTGTCCAGTCACATAGGCGTTGCCGGAGGCATCCACGGCGATGCCGGCGCCCTGCTCGCTGCCGGATCCGCCGATGTAGCCGGCGTAGAGCAGCGCCGTGCCGGCGGGGTTGATCTTGGCGGCGAAGGCGTCCTCGGCGCCGTTGTGAGTCAGGTCCGGACCAGCGGTCACGGGGAACGTGGCCGCGCTCGAACTGGTCGCCCCGGTGAGGTAGGCGTTGCCGGAGGCGTCCACGGCGATGCCGGAGCCGCTGTCGGCGTCCGCTCCGCCGATGTAGCCGGCGTAGAGCAGCGCCGTGCCGGCGGGGTTGATCTTGGCGGCGAAGGCGTCTGACGCTCCGCCGTTATAGGTGAGATCAGGACCGGCGGTTACCGGGAACGTGGCTTCGGTGGAGCTGGTGCTTCCGGTGATGTAGGCGTTGCCGGCCGAATCGACGGCGATGCCGTAGCCCGTGTCGGCGCCCGCGCCGCCGATGTAGCCGGCATAGACCAGCGCGGTGCCTGAAGCATTCAACTTGGCGACAAAGGCGTCGGTCGAACCGCGCTGGGTCAGGTAGGGACCGGCGGCGAGCGGAAAC
>CAKZVG010000455.1 GCA_937921835.1 uncultured Bryobacteraceae bacterium
ATGCGGGAGAACGACGCGATGGGTCCGGGGATCTCGATCACCGCGCGTTGCTCCACCTCCGTGCTGGCGGCGCGGTTGCCGCCGGGCGGCGAGGCGAAGTCCTTGCCTCCGGCCGCGCGGTAGACTTCAAGGTGCCTCACGGCGGCGGCACGGTCTCCGGCCAGCAGGTCCAGCAGCACCAGACGCCGGGCGGCGGCGGCGCGCCGGGGAGAGGGCGCCGCGGGGGTGGCCTGGAGCAGCCGCTCATACAGCGCGCGAGCCTCCGGGTCTCCGCGCCGGTCCAGAAACGCCGCGTAGGCCTCCAACGCTTCCGCGCCGGCGCCCGGGTTGTCCGCCGCGTTTCGCAGCAGCGTACGGGCGCCCCGCACGTCCCCTTTGAGTTCCAGTTCCAGCGCCCGGTTGACTGTCTCCTCCGCGGCCAGCGTCCCCGCCAGAGCGCAGATGGCTAGAAGGATCGTTCCATGTCGCTGCATGCTTGCCCTTCTCTCTCTCTTGGATCTTACTGTACCATTGCCACCGGGCGTTTGGGCTGGCGCGTCCCGGAGGGCCGTGGCAGCTCAATACGGCAGGTTCGTGAACAGGTGCTTGCCACCGCTCGCCCGCACGCTGTGCAACGCGCCGCGCCCGACCAGGCCCTCGATGCGCGCCGCCGACGGGCCTTCCACCAGCAGGTAGTACCGCTCGGGGCTGCGCCAAAGCCGGGCGAATTCCTGGTCGTCAAGAAAGGCGTCCGGCGCGCCGGGCTCATAAGAGCCGTACTCGAGGTTGTTGACCCGCCCGTTGAGCAGCAGCGCGCGGCGGTTGGCGTAGAAGAACACCGAGGAGAACGTGTAGTACTGGTTGTCGGCGATCAACCGCCCCGGCGGCGCCTCTTGAAGCGCCCGCGCTAGGGGCCGCGAAGACAGGTAGGGATCGAAGGCGATCATCGCCACCCGGGCGGCGTGAAAGAACACCACCATCATGAGCGCCAGCGCGGCCACGGCGCGGGGAAGCGGCAGGCGCCAGCTGGCCGCGCCAATCAGCAGCGCTACGCCCGCCAGCGCCAGCGGCAGCCGAAGATAGGCGAACGCGCCCAGGGTAAGGTCGGCCATGTGCCCGAGCGACAGCGTGTACAACTCCGGATTCAGCGTCAGGGCGTTTGAGATGTCGCCGGGCGTGGGCATTCCGTGCACCCGCGCCAGGATCGCCCCGATGACGATGGCTGCCAGCGCCGCCACCACCGCGACCGCGCGCACGCCCCAGCTAAGCCACCTGCCGCCGCCCGCCAGCGCGCATCCCAGCAGGAGCGCGAGCGCGGGATAGCAGGGCATCGAGTAGTACTCCTGCGTCGTCGAGAAGGTGAAGAACGCCAGGATGAAGCCGGTCCAGCACAACGCCAGCAGCCGCGCGCGCCCGCCGCGGTCCGCCGGCCGGTAGCTTAGCTTCGCGAGCGCGGGCAGGAAGGCGCTCCAGGGAAACAGCCACAGCAGGTGGAACAGCCAGAAGGCCACGCGGGGCACGGTGTTGTAATCGCGCGGGTGGCGCATGTCGAGAAAGCGGAAGACGTGCTCGTTGAGGAAGTAGAACCAGAAGAAGCCGCGGTAGTGGCCGGGCTCGCTGCGCAGGGTGAAGTCGAAGTAGGGCGGGTTGCGCAGAATGGCCAGCAAGTGCCAGGGCCCGGCCACGGCCAGCACGATCAGCGCGCCCGTGAACGGACGGAGGCGGCGCCACGCGCGCGCCGAGAATAACTGCCGCGTGAAGGCCAGGTAGAGGAAGCCCGCCGCGCAGGGGAACACGGCCGCGATCAATCCTTTGAGCAGAAGCCCGGTTCCGATCGAGCCGGCCATCACCGCGGCCCACAGCCGCGGCCGCGGTTCGTCCTCCTCGAGCGCGCGCAGGAAAGCCCACATGGCAAGCGTGATGGTGAGCGTGAGGATCACGTCCGGGATCAGAATGCGCGTGAACAGAAACAGGCCCACGCAGGTGGCCAGCGCCAGGCCGGCGTGGAAGCCCGCGCGCGGGGAGAACGCCCAGGCGCCGAAGCGGTACGCCACCCAACACAGCAGGATGGCCGAAAGGGCGACCGGCAGCCGCGCCGCCCAGTCGTGGACGCCGAACAGCAGGTAGGAAACCGCGATCATCCAGTACTTGAGCGGCGGCTTCTCCAGGTATTTCACGCCGTTGAGGCGCGCCGTCACCCAGTCGCCGGATTCGAGCATGTTGCGCGCGATCTGCGCCTGTACGGCGTCGACGTCGTCCATCAGCGACGGCGGGCCGATGGCGGTCCCCAGGAAGACCGCCGCGGCAACCAGGATGACGATCAGTTGATAACGCCCGCCCCGGCTCTCGAGGATGTCATTCCCACCCCGCGGCCGGGCGTTTGAATGGCCCATTTCCTCATCCAGAGGAACAGGATCAGGAGACCCCATAGGTGATACCCGAGGTTAGCACGCCGGTTGAGATGGGCGCCGACGGCGGCCTCGACCGCGCCCGTCCGGAACAGGCCGGTGCGCTCGACGGCGGCGGGCGAGAGCGTGTCGGTGAGCAGCGGCCGCAGCACACCCCGCAACCAGCGGTGAGCCGGGATGTCGAAGCCTTCCTTCTTGCGCGTCAGCACCGCCGCCGGGAGCTTGCCGCGCATCAACTCGCGCAACAGAAATTTCAACTTTGAACCGCGCACCTTGAAGCCGGCCGGCAGCGAGGCGGCGAACTCGACGATGCGGTGGTCGAGAAACGGCGGCCGCACTTCGAGCGAATGCGCCATGCTCATACGGTCGCACTTGTACAGGATGTCGTCGGGCAGGTAGCAGATCTGGTCGAGCCAGAGCATCCGGTTGAGGCTGTCCAGGCGCTCCGCTTCGGGTGGCAGCAACGCCTTCAGGGAAGCTACGTCGGTCTCGGCCGGAACGGCCAGCAGACGCGCCTTCTCCTGGCGCGAGAAGGTGCCGTTCCAGAACAGGTGCGCCTCGAAGGGGTCGAGCAGCGATCCGGCCAGAAACCGCTTGAGCTTATACTCGAAGCCGATCTTGTCGTCCGACACCGGCCAACGGCCGAGCAGCCTGAGCCCCGCGCGGCGAATCGGGGCCGGAAGCAGCCGCAGCGCGCGCGCGTATCGGTCGGCCAGGTAGGTGTAGTAGCCTCCGAACAACTCGTCGGCGCCCTCGCCGCTGAGCGCCACGGTTACCTGCTCGCGGCACATGCGGGAGAGATACCAGACCGGCACGGCGCCCGCGTCGGCGCTGGGCTCGTCGCCATGTTCGACGATGCTTTCGATGGTGTCCGGAAGCTCCGGGCCGGGGTTGAGATCGAACTCGTGATGCTCGGTGCCGAAGCGCGCGGCCACCTGGCGGAAGTAACGGCTTTCGTCGAACGTCTCCCCGCGGAAGGAGACCGAGAAGGTCTTCAGACGGCCGGCTGCGCCGTTCGCGGCGTAGTAAAGGATGGCCGAGGAGTCCAGCCCGCCACTGGCCCAGACACCCAGCGGCACGTCGGAAACCAGGTGCTCCCGCACCGACGCCGTGAGCAGCCCGTCGAGTTCTTCTTTGGCTTCTTCCAGCTTCCATGGGCGGGGCTCAAACCGGAGCTTCCAGTAGGGCCGGATCCCGGTCTGGCCGGCGCGCCACTCCAACCAGTGGCCGGGCGGCAGTTTGCGGATGCCGCGCACCAGCGTGTAGGGGCAGGGGACGTAGTTGAGAGAGAGATAGAGCGACAGACCGTCGGGATCGATCTCGCGGGCGATCTCCGGGTGCTCAAAGAGCGCCTTCAGTTCCGAGCCGAAGTAGATCTCGCCGCCCAGTTCGCAGTAGTAGAGCGGCTTGATTCCAAGCCGGCAGCGCGACAGCACCAGGCGCCGCACGGGCTCCGTCCACAGCGCGACGGCCCACATTCCGCGCAGCCGCTCGAAACAGCCGGTGTCCCATTCGAGAAAGGCGCGCAGCACCACCTCGGTGTCGCAGCGCGAGCGGAAGCGGTGGCCGCGGCTCTCCAGCTCGGCCCGCAGGGCGGCGTGGTTGTAGACCTCGCCGTTGAAGGCGATCACCGTCCCGCCGCCGGTGCTCATGGGCTGGTCGCCACCGTGCAGGTCGATGATCTTGAGGCGCACGGCGCCGAGCGAGGCCGCGTGGCCGTCGTAGACGCCTTGCTGGTCGGGCCCCCGGTGGACAAGCGTTGCCGTCGCGGCGCGGATGCGCTCCGGATCGGGACGGCGTTGGCTGTGGGTGTATCCGGCGATGCCGCACAAAATCGTGATCCCAAAATCCGCCGCCACCGGATTTCACGAGCGGCGGAGCCTTTTCACCTGATTTGGGATGACTATATCACGACGCGCGGACTACTCGCCGCTCCGCTCCTGCCGGAGTTCCTGCATGGCCGCCGAGACGAGTTCCTTGGCGCCGTCCAGGGCGTGCGAGATCATGCGGATGTCCATCGCCGGCTTACCCGGGGTGCGGGCGCTCTGGCAATAGACGCCGTGCTGTCCCACCAGCACCAGCGCGTCGGTCAACAGGTCGAGCGTAAGCGCCAGCTTGCCGCGCGAGAGCCCGTACATGGTCTGGTAGGAGTCGAGCTCTTCGCGCCGCTCCTCGAACACCGACATCGCGCGCCGCTAGCTTCCCTCGCCCTGGTGCACCTGCTGGGCAAGGTAGTTGCTTAGGCCGATCTCCTGGATGAGGTGAAGCTGCGCTTCCAGCCAGTCGATGTGATGCTCTTCGTCGGTCAGGATCTTTTCGAAGAGCTCGCGCGAGCCGTTGTCGCCGGCTTCGACGGCGGCGGCTACGGCCTTGTTGAGCCGGGCCACGGCTTCGATTTCGAGCCCCAGGTCGTTCTCGAACTGCGCCTTCACGTCCTTGCCGATGCGCAGCGTGAACAACTCGCTCATGTTGGGCTCGCCGTCAAGATAGAGAATGCGCTCGATCAGCGCCTCGGCGTGCTTCATCTCGTCGATGGACTCTTTCTTGGTGTACTTGGCGAGCCGCTCATAGCCCCAGTTCTCGCACATCTCGGCGTGCAGGAAGTATTGGTTGATGGCCGTCAATTCCGCCTTCAGGACTTCGTTCAGGTACGCAATTACCGTCTCGTTTCCGCGCATGTAGGGAGTCTCCAGTGTTTCGAACCAGTCTAAACCGATTGTAGCAGGAAGCACGGTGTCGAGTACACCGAGTAACGGCGATGTCCCGGAAACCCGGCTTCCGCCGGGCGTTGGTAAGCGCCCGCCGTGATTCCGCCGCATCGAGCCGTCAACGACGGCGCCCATCCTCCCCCTCCTCGCGCGCCCCCGGGAAGTGCGAGGATAAATCGTAATGACCCATGCGATTCTCGAAGCCTGCGTCGCCTGTGCGCGGGAGTCGGAGAAGCCGCTCCCGGTGCGCCAGATCCGGGAACGGCTCGAGCGCGGCCTGCGCTTCCCGCCGCGGCGCGCGCCGGAGTTTCAGGAGCTTCTCAAGGAACGCGCGCGCGCCGGCGAGATCTGCGAATGGCCGGGCCGTTCGCCGCGCTTCTGGGGAACGAGTCTGGCTGATTGCGTACAGGAGGCGCTGCTGGCCGTCCTGGCCGAAGGACCGTTCCTGGAGAAGCCATTGTTGAAGCGGATCCAACCGCGGCTGCACGGAGTGAATGCCAAGCAAACCTGCGACGAAGCGCGCGCCGTGCTGCCCCGGCTCGAGAGCGACGGGCGGCTCTACAAGGCGATCGTTTCGCGGCAGCCTTTCTACATCTCGCGCGGTTGGGCGTTGAAGTTCGGCGGGCCGCCGCCTCCTGCGCCTCCAGCGCCGCAACCGGGCGGGCTGGAAGAGAGCATCCTGGCGGCGGTCGCCGGACTGGAACCGGGCTACGGCAACTACGTGCCCGTCTACCAACTGCGCGCCGCCGAGCCGGTCCGCGCCGCATTCGACCGCGCCGTGATCGCGCTCGCCGACGCGGGCAAACTGGTGCTGGCCGGCTATGGTGGTGCGGAATCGGTTCCACCGGAGCGCATTCACTACTACGTCGAGGACGCGCAGCGCAGACTCTATGTTGCGGTCGCACGGCCCCATCCGCCAGGGGTGTCCTGATGATCCCGGTCCAGAACCTCCAGAATCCGTTTGACGCCGCCATTGTGGCCTTTCCCGGCCAGCCGGTTCCGGCCGACGTCCGCGAGATCTACCACCTGGCGTTTGATAAGTGCCGTGAGGAGTATCTTCTCGTCGCCGGCGGCCAGTCCCGCTCCATGCTCTTTTGCGGCGAGGCGGGTTGCGGCAAGACCCATTTGCTTGGCCGGTTCCGCCGCTGGCTGGCGGGCGAAATCGATCAGGGCCCCCCGGTGCGGCCGGCGGTCTTTGTGGCGGTGCGCATGGAGACCGCGCCCAGCCAGGTATGGCGTCACCTTCGGCAGCGCTTCGCCGAAGAACTGCTGGAAATAACGTCCGATGGAACAGCCCTGCTTGACGGCATCCTGGCGCGCTTCGCCGCGCGTCAGGCGGGCGGCGATCCCAGCCGCGCCTTCGAGGAAGCCGCCATCCGCGACCTGACGCTGGATCTTTCCAAGGTGTTGGAGCAGTTCTCGTCCGGGAAGCACCGGAGACTTTGCAGGGCGTGGCTCAAGGGCGAGACTCTGTCGGATCGGGATTTGGATACGCTCGGGCTTGGCGAGCGCCTGGAGGATGAGTCCGACGAGGAACTGGCGGAAGCCGCTGCCCGGCGCTTTGTTCTGGCGATGGTGCGGGTCTGTTCCCCTGAACCGGTTGTGTTCTGCCTCGATCAGGTCGAAGCGCTCGCCATCTCGATGGCGCCGAACTGCTACTCCCGGTTCTCGAAGATGGTGGCGTGCCTGATCGACGAGACCACCAATGCGCTGGTGATCTCCTCGATCGTGTCACGATACCTGGCCGAATTCCGCGAAAAGTCCGAACCGGCCGATCTGGACCGAATCCAGAAAGCGGTTCAGGATCTACAGCCGCTCGATCCGATGCTGGGGAGGAAGCTGCTCGAAGCCCGGCTGGAGGCGGCGCCCGCACTCAAGCCCTACCGGCCGCGCGGCGGCATCGAACCGCTGCGCGCGGCAGATCTCGACCGCGTTTTCGCGGATCACCATGGCCGCTGCACCGCGCGCAAGCTGATCCATGAGGCGCACCGCCTGTTCGATCTCTGGCGCGGTGCTTCGCCGGAACCGTCCGTTCCGCGGGAGGAGTTCATCCGCCGCCGCTTCGCGCACTACCGCGAGGACTCGCCGGTCCGCAGCGACCCCACCCGCGCCGAAGACATCCTGGCCCACGTTCTCGCCAAGGCCGCGCAGCTTGCCGGCCGGAAGATGCGGGCCGGAGGCGAAGCGGGGATCGAGTTCGAGGCTCAAGGATGTCAAGGCTCCGTGTTGGTGGCGCTTTGCAACCACGCGCACACGCCTTCGTTGGCCAGGAAGCTGAAGCGACTCATCGGCCAGCTCGACCGCGAAGCGATGCCGCGGCTGCGGCTGGTGCGCCATGAGAGGCTTCGCATCCCGCCAACGGCTGCCAAGACCCGCAAGTACCTCGAAGAACTGCAATCGGCCGGCGCCCGCCTTGTCCATCCGCGGCCGGAAGCGCTGGCGGCGCTGGACGCCATGCGGCGGCTGCTGGCTGAGGCAACCTCCGGCGACCTCACGCACCAGGGCGAAAGCGTCGCCGAAGAGACGGTCGCCGCCTGGCTGGCGGCGAACCTCCCCGCGGAGGTCTCCGCGCTGCTCGATGAACTCACTGGCGAGCCGGAAGGTGGGCCGCCTCCTCCAGCGCCCGACGGCGCGCTTCTTGAATTGCTGCGGGAGGACAAGGTGTTGGACGCCGCCGAAGCCGCCCGGCGGCTTGGCTGGACCCTGGAGCAGATGGAAAACCATGCGCGTCAGAATCCGGATTCCATTGGATTCGTGGCCGGCCCCGCCGCGGTCTTGTTTGACCTGGGCTTCGCGCCTGCCGTGGG
Organism: uncultured Bryobacteraceae bacterium; assembly: GCA_937921835.1. Lineage (GTDB taxonomy): Bacteria > Acidobacteriota > Terriglobia > Bryobacterales > Bryobacteraceae > CAKZVG01. The sequence goes on from CAKZVG010000455.1 coordinate 7,903, forward strand.
CTCGGATCGTCATGCCTGAGCCCGTCGAGGTCACCGTCAGCGGCCTCTGCCGCCGCATCCGCGAACTCGAACCCGCTCCCTCCGCCGAAGCCGCGGGCGGCGCGCTCTTTGGCGCTCTCTTTCACGCCACGGCCGCGGCCCTGTTCGATCCTGACCATCCCGCGCACTGGGAACAGATCCTCGATGACGAAGCCGACCGTGTCAGCCGCCTGGCCGCGGAGCTTTACGACCGGGCGCTGGGGCCGGAACTCGTCCGGCACCGCGCCCTGCTCGAGGGCGCGGGCGCGCGGGTGCTGGGAGTCTGGAACGCCACGCGGGCGTTCGCGCGCTGGTTCTGCCGCCTGGTGGAGGTGGCGGTCAGCAGCGGCGCTCTACGCTACGACGCCGCGCGCGAAACCTGGGAAGGCGCCGAAGGGTTATTCCAATCCGAAGTCGAACTGGCGGCTTGGTTCCGGGAGCCGGGATGGAAGCGCACGGTGCTGGTATCAGGCCGCGCCGATAATCTCGTCCGCGCGGGCGCCAACAAGTGCTGCGTGGTGGAGTTCAAGCTTGGCGACGGCGGCGATAGCGCGGCTTTGCTGCAAGCCTGCCTGTACCGCCTGCTGCTCGATACGGGTGAGGCCGGCGCGGGGCGCACGTCAGTGGCGCTGGTGCGTTTTCTGCCCTCGGGCGAGCAGCGCGAGATCGTGATCTCTGCCGAGCGCGCCGAATCTGTGCGGCCGCAACTGATGGACCTGATCGCGGCGGAAGCCGAGGCGGCGTTGCATCCGGCGCCTCCCCGCCCGGCTGCCGGTGCGGTTCCCGGATGGCCGAAGCCGCCTGGGGAGGAGGAGGAGGAAACCGCCCGCCAGCTTCTGGACGCCTTCACCGAGTTCGGCGCGCGCGTCCGGCTTACCGGCCCGGCCCTGGTTGGTCCGGCGTTTGTCCGCTACTTCGTCGAGCCGGCGCGCGGGGTTCCCGCGAGGCGCGTCCTCAAGCAGGCCTTGAACCTGCAAGCCCGGCTGCGGCTGCCGCACGCCCCGCTCATCGACGTCGTGGACGGCCGAATCGCGGTCGACGTGCAGCGCGCCACCCGCGAGGATGTTCCCTTCGAGCACGTCCGCGGCGCGCTGCCGCCGCCCGACCCTGGGGCAGGCAATTCCCGCGTCCTGGTGGGCGTGGACCTTGCCGGGCAGGCGGTCTTCGCCGACTTCTCGGCGCCCGAAAATACGCACGCGCTGGTGGCCGGCGCGGCCGGCGGCGGCAAGACCGAGTGGCTGCGCTCGGCGCTGGCCAGCCTGCTGCTGGCGAACACGCCGGAGACGCTGCGGCTGGCGCTGGTCGATCCCAAGGGGAACGCCTTCGGCGACCTGGCCCGCTCGCCGTTTCTGTGGAAGCCGGGACCGCTCTTGCAGGCTTCCGGACAGGACGCTCTCGCCCTGTTCGAGGAACTGGGCGAGGAGATGGACCGCCGTTTCCGCCTGTTCGCCGTCTCCGGCGCCGACGATCTCCAGGCGCATGCGCGCAAGGCGGGCGCGCCGCTGGCGCGGATCTTCTGTGTTTGCGACGAACTCGCCGACCTACTGCTGGCCGGGCGCGGCCTCCGCCAGGCAATCGAAAGCGCCGTCAACCGCCTGGGGCAGAAGGCGCGCGCGGCAGGCATCCATCTGATCTTCGCGACGCAGCGGCCGAGCCGGGACGTCGTCAGCGGCATCCTGAAGGCCAACCTGCCCTGCCGTGTGGCGCTGCGCGTCACCGAGGCGCTCGAGTCGCGCATCATCCTCGACGCCGGCGGCGCGGAGAACTTGCTCGGCCGCGGCGACCTGCTGTTCTTGAGCGCCGCGCGGCGGCTGCGGTTGCAATCGCCGTATCTGGACGAGCGCGCGCGGCGGGAGATCTTCGCGGGCGCCGCCGCTACAGCCGGTTGATGAGGCTGGCCACGTAGCCCGCGCCGAAGCCGTTGTCGATGTTGACCACCGTGACGTTGCTGGCGCAACTATTCAGCATGCCGAGCAGCGCCGCCAAGCCATGGAAGCTGGCGCCGTAACCGACGCTGGTGGGAACCGCGATGACGGGGCAGGGAACCAGCCCGCCCACTGCGCTCGGCAGCGCCCCCTCCATGCCCGCGCAGACCACGCACACCCGCGCCTCGGCCAGCCGCTGGCGGTTGTTCATAAGGCGGTGAATGCCGGCCACGCCCACGTCGAAGACCGTGTCGACACGGTTGCCCATCGTTTCGGCGGTCACCTGGG
>CAKZVG010000456.1 GCA_937921835.1 uncultured Bryobacteraceae bacterium
AGTGCAGGCCATGACGCCCGAGTACGCCAGCCCGGAGCAGGTGCGCGGCGATTTGATCACCACCGCCAGCGATGTCTACTCGCTTGGGGTCCTGCTGTATGAGCTGCTCACCGGGCGCCGTCCCTACCGGCCGGAGGCGGACACTCCGCTGGCGTTGGCCCAGGCCATCTGTTCGCAGGGCCCGGAACGCCCGAGTACGGCCGTGACCCGCCCGGCGGCCGCCCGGGAAGCGAGCGGCGGGAGCATGACGCCTGAGCAGTTGGCGGCCGCGCGCGAAACCGCCCCGCGCGAGTTGAAGCGCCGCCTGGCGGGCGACCTCGACGCCATCGTTCTCAAGGCCATGCACAAGGATCCGGCCGCGCGCTACGCCTCGGCCGAGGAACTGGCCGCCGACATCCGGCGCCACCTGGCCGGCATCCCGGTAAAGGCCCGTACCTATCCGGCGGGCTACCGCGCTGCGCATTTTCTGAAGCGCAACGCCGCCCTCGCCGCGCTGGCGCTGGTGCTGCTGGTGGGGGGCATCGGGCTGGCCTACTGGAGCGCCGGGCGCACGCCGTCGCGCGGCGTCCTGGGAGGATCGCCGCCCGCCAACCGGCGCGCCGCCCGGCTCTACCACGAAGGCGTCGAACGGCTGCGCATGTTCGACACCCCGGCCGCCCGCGGCCTGTTTGAACAGGCGCTCCAGTCCGACCCCGGTCACGCCCTCACGCACGCCATGCTGGGGCTGGCGTTGCGGTCGCTCGGCGAGAACCAGCCGGCCCGCTCGGCGGCGCAGCGCGCCCGGCAACTCGCCGCGCCGCTGCCGCGCGAGGATCAGCTCTTCGTCGAGGGTCTGGCGGCCGAGACCACCGGCGATTGGAACCGGGCCGTCGAAGTTTACCTCGCGCTGCACGCCGTCTTCCCGGATTTTGAGTACGGCCTGCGGCTGGCCTCGGCCCAGATCCGGGCGGGTAAGGCCCCGGAAGGGATCGCCACCCTCGAGACGATCCGGCAACTGTCCGGGGCCTCCGATCCACGGATCCACATCGAACTCGCGGAAGCCGCCGCGCTGACCGGCGACAGCGAGCGCCAGCTTCGAGCGGCCAGCCGCGCGGCCGAAGCGGGCATCGCCGGGCGGTCGGGCATCCTGGTGGCCAGGGCGCGCCTGCTGGAGGGTACGGCGCTGGCGGCTCTCGGCCAGCCCGCGCGGGCCGTGCGCGCCCTCGACGAGGCCCGGCGCATCTACGCAGGAGCGCGCCACTACCGCGGCGTCGCAATGGTGGACGAGGCGCTGGCCAAAACCCGCCGGGGGAAGTAGCAGCCACTCCGCTCCCCGCTCTTCTTCCCAGCCCGCATCCGGCGGAGCGCCGTTGCGATATAATCAGCGGCTTCGGGGTCTCGCAAGCGGAAGGCGGCGTGGAGCCCCCTTCGTGCGTGATAGGAACCGGCCGTTGCGCCGGGAGTGGTGTATTGCTCGAATCTCCCCGGCCGGCCCTTGACCGGCCAGTAAGGATGCGAAATGAACTCCGTCATAAGCGCGGCCGGCTGCCTCGCGGCTCTGTCGCTTGTTCTTACCGCTCAGGAATACCGGGGCTCGGTTCTCGGCCGGATCATGGATCCCTCCGGCGCCGTGCTCCCGGACGCCGCCATCTCCCTGATTAACGAGGAGACCAATGTCGCGCTGGAAGCCCGGGCGAACCAGGAAGGCCTCTATAACATCCCCTTCGTGCTGCCCGGCAGATACACGGCGCGCGTCTCCGCCACCGGATTCCAAAGCGCCGTGCGCCCGGGCGTGATCGTTCAAATCAACGACCGCCTTACGCTCGACTTCACCCTGCAAATCGGCGCCACCACCGACACGGTGACGGTCTCCGAACAGAGCCCCGTCCTCCAGACCGCTTCCGGCGATCTGGGCTCGGTGGTCGAGCGCCACGTCATCGACCGCCTGCCCATGAGCGGCATGAACGCCATGACCCTGGCCGACCTCGCGCCGGGCGTGCTGGGAGGCTCCGGCAACCAGATCTCGAACACGCAGAATGAAATCACCATCAACGGTTCGAGCGGCCGCACGCGCGGCAACGACATCAACATCGACGGCATCCCGAACGTCGCCCCGCGCTTCAACGGGCTGGCCGTCACCGTGCCCTCCTCGGACGCGATTCAGGAGTTCAAGGTGGCCACCACCATGTTCGACGCCCAGAACGGGCGCAGCAACGGCGGCGCCATCAGCTTCACCACCCGCGGCGGCACCAACACCCTGCGCGGCAGCGCCTATTACTTCTTCTTCGACGAACACCTGAACGCCAACGGCTGGACCCGCAACCGCAATGCTCAGCCGCGCCAGCCGATCAATCAGATGCGGGCCGGCGGCACCATCGGCGGACCGGTCATGCTGCCCAGGCTGGGGCCGCTGCCCGGCTACGACGGAAGAAACCGCACCTTTTTCTTTTTCAACTTCGAGCGGTATAAGAGCCAGAACGACGCCATCCGCTTTGGCCGTCAGCCCACCGAACTGGAGCGGCAGGGCAACTTCTCGCAAACCCGTTCGCTCACCAACACCGCGCTCGGAATGTACGATCCCGCCACCACGCGCATCGTGGACGGGCTGACGCTGCGCGATCCCTTCCCCAACATGACCATTCCCGCCTCCCGTCAGGACGTCACCGGGCGCGCGGTGATGAGTCTGTACCCGCTGCCCAACCAGAACGTCACGCCGCGCATCGGCGCCTTCAACTGGATCGGCGCGCCGCGCTATCACAGCCTGCTTGACAACACCACGCTGCGCGCCGACCAGGTGATCTCCAGCATGCAGCGTCTCTATTTCCGCTATGGCCAGGTCCACTCGACCGAATTCTACGACCCGGTCGCCATGCGCGGC
>CAKZVG010000457.1 GCA_937921835.1 uncultured Bryobacteraceae bacterium
GGCAGGTGGTGGATCTCAAGTCCGTGGCGGAGCCCGCGGCGCGCGCGGCCCGGCAGGGGTTGCTGGCGGCGCGCGACGGCGGCGCGAAGAAGGCCGGTTGGCGGCGGGCGGCGGAGGCGCTGCCCCAGGCGCCAGGGGTGATTCAGCTAAACCTTCTCGACCGTTCGAACATCGTCTGGTTTGTGAACACCGAGCGGCTGCCGGCCAATACGTTGCTCGAAGCCTTTCTGCTGTTGCCGGACGACCGCGAGCTTCCGCTCGAGCCGTGGCGGCTCTCGGAAGCTCTGCCGGCCGGGACGACGCTCGAATTGCCCCAGATCCGGGTGTTTGGCGACTTCTGGCCGGAGGGGCTGGTGACCTTCGCCATGATCGTTACCGTAGACAGGCGCGAAACCCAGGCCGCGGCCGATTTTCCGGTCAACGCCAAGCGCGGCTACGAGGCGGTCATGAACATGGTCCCGCGCATCGATTCCGCCTTGCAGAGCCTGTCGGACCGGAACATTTACATGACGCTGCGGGGATCCTTCCGCGGCGAGACTCCCCGGCTGGTCATCGAGGACGTCGTGGTTCCGCCCAGCGCGATGCGGAGCAGCGAACGGGAAATCGTGGTGAACCTGAGCGCGGTGCGCGGCCTGGACTTGAGCGGGTTGCAGGATTCGCTGGTGACCATCGGACAGGGAGGGTGGTCCGATACCTTCATTTTCCGCTACGTTCCGCCCGCGGCGGGTGGCTTCAACACGGCGGCGGATCTCCAGTAGGCCATTGATTTTGCGTTCTTGACCCTGGTTCTGGTAATCCAAGGATAGGGAGCTGCGTCCCTCCTGGTATCGAAAGCGGCCAGAACCGCCGATCTGGTGATTTCCGGAAGAACGCCGGCCGAGGGGAGGATTCCGCATGCGACGTGCCTTGACCATCCTGCTGCTGCTCGTATTGGGCGGGCTGACGCTCGCCGGACAATACGTAGCGGGCGCCTATATCGTTGAACTGGCGGCCGAGCCGGTGGCGGCGGTGGCGAAACAGTCCTCCCGGCAAGCCGGTGAAGACCGGCGGGCGCGCATCCGGGCCGAGCAGCAAAACTTCCGGCAAGCGGCGGAAGCGGTTGGGGCGAGGGTGGTGGAATCGGTTGAAAACGTCGCCAACGCGCTGATGGTTCGCATTCCGGACGAACAGGCGGCGGTGCTCGAATCCCTGCCGGGCGTGGTGCGCGTCTATCCGGTGCGCGAGGCTCGGGCTGAACTCGACCGGGCGGCGGTCTTTCATAAGGTTCCGGACGCCTGGATCGAAGCGGGCGGCAGGGAGAACGCCGGCAAGGGCGTCAAAATCGGCATCGTCGATACCGGCATCGACCGCGAGCACCCGGCGTTCCAGGATCCCTCGCTCAGCGCGCCCGAGGGCTATCCCATTTTGGGACGCGAATCCTTCCGTCCGTTCGCCAATGGCAAGATCATCGTGGCGCGTTCCTATGAGGACCTGCTCAACACGTCTTCCAATCCCAGTCCGCGCGACGCGGACGGGCATGGCACCGGCGTGGCGATGGCCGCCGCGGGGGTAACGGTCGCGGGACGCACCGCCACCATCACGGGAGTGGCGCCGAAGGCGTTCCTGGGCATCTACAAGGCGCTGGACGGGGAAGGGCGGGGGTCGGAGGAGACGATCCTTAAGGCCATCGACGACGCCGTCGCCGACCGGATGGACGTCCTGAACCTGAGCCTGGGGCTGTCGCTCGCGCCTCCGCTGGACCGCGATCTGCTCTCGGCGGCGATCGAGCGCGCCACGGCGGCGGGCGTCATCGTCGTCAAATCGGCGGGCAACCTCGGTCCCGGCCCGGGTTCGATTTCATCGCCCGGCTCGGCTCCGTCTGGCATCACCGTGGGCGCCAACGCCAACGCCCGGGAGTTCGCCTTTCCAGAGGTGATGATGGAGGGCGCCGAACCGATCGAGGCCGTGGCCAGCGACGCCAGCGAAGATAAGCCTCCAATCGAAGGCCCGTTGCAGGACATCGCCTCGCTCGACCCATCCGGCTTGCTCTGCTCGGCCGTCGAAAAGGGCAGCCTGCAAGGAAAGATCGCGCTGATCCTGCGGGGTGAGTGCCTTTTCGAGACCAAGCTTGTCAACGCGCGAGACGCCGGCGCCGTAGCGGCAATCGTCTACACCGACGCGGCGCGTCCCGATCCGGGCATCATGGCCACCGGCCAGGCCGGTCTGCCGGCGGTGATGATCGGCCACACCGACGGGTTGGCGCTTAAGAAGCGCCTGGAAGCGAACCCCGCTCTGGTGGTCAAAATCCGCTTCATGCGGGAGGCGGTGGACGCCGACCCGTACCGGCTGGCTCCCTTCAGTTCCGGCGGACCCACGCCCGAGCTGGCCATCAAACCCGACCTGGTGGCGGCCGGAACCTGGATCTACACCGCCTCCAACGATTCGTCCTTCATGCTGATTAACGGCACCAGTTTCTCGGCGCCGCTGGTTTCGGGCGCCGCTGCGGTACTGAAGGCCACCCGTCCGGGCTTGCCCGTGGACCATTACCGCTCCCTGCTTATCAACAGCGCGGGCGTTTTCGGCAAGGACGGCGAGCCCGCGCAGAGTGTTCTCCAGACGGGCGCCGGGGTGCTGGACCTGCTGGCCGCGCTGCGAAGTCCGGTGGTTGCCGACCCGGTGTCGGTCAGTTTCGGCGCCGGGGGCGGTTCGCCATCCCTCCAGCGCCAGCTTCGCATTCACAACACCGGCCTCCAGGCCGACACGTTTACCGTCACCCCGCGGCCGCAAGGCGCATCCCCGGCGCCGCAGCTTTCCGCCAACACGCTCCGGCTGGGCCCGGGAGAATCCGCCGCGGTTGAGCTGACGCTGGCCGCCTCGAACCTCCCGGCGGGCGAGCATCAGGGCTTCCTCATCGTGCGCGGGACCACGTCGGAGGTCGAGGCGCGGATTCCCTATTGGTACGGCGTGACGGGCGGCGAGCCACGCTACCTGCACACGGTTGCCTCGGGCTCGGCCGGCTCGAACCGTTCCATCTTCATCCGCGTGGCGGACGCGGCGCGGGTGGCGATGAAGGATTTCAAGCCGGAAGTCACCGCCGTCACCGAGGACGCGGCTGTGACCTCGGTGGATTCCGCGGACGAGTTCTATCCCGGATTCTGGCGCGCGCGGGTGCGCCTGGGGGCGGGCACGCGGTCGGTGTTTCGCGTCCAGGCGGGCAGCGTGACCCGGACGGTGACGATTTCCCGCGAAGACTAGCGTAAGGCGGCAAGCAGTTCCATGCGGTACCTGATTCTATTTCTCCTGGCGATCGTTCTGGCGCCCGCCCAGTACGTCCCCGGCCACTACATCGTCGAGTTGGAGCAGGAGCCGGTGGTGGCCGCCCTCCCGCGCGGCCCGCGGATGAGCCTCCAGGAGCGTGCGCTCCGGCGCGCCGAGGTGCGTCGCGAACAGCACCGCCTGCGCGGGGAGATCGAACGCCGCCAGGCTGAGGTGCTGGCCGAGGTGGAGAACGTCGCCAACGCCCTGGTGGTTCGAATTCCGGACGAACGCGCCGCAACGCTGCGCGCTTTGCGCGGGGTGCGTGAAATCCATCCGGTCCGGCTGCTCCAGCCGTACCTGGACACGGCGGCTCAGCTTCACGCGGCGCCGGAAGCCTGGGCGCTGGCCGGGGGCCTTCAGCGCGCCGGCGCGGGGATGAAGATCGCCATCATCGACACGGGCATCGACGCCTCCCACCCCGCCTTTCAGGGCTTCACTTCGCCGGTTCCCGAGGGCTTCCCCAAGGTCAACAAGGAATCGGATCTGGCCTTTACGAACAACAAGGTCATCGTGGCGCGCAGCTACCCCAGCCTGCGGGGCGCCGAGTTTCCCGCCGCCGACCGCAAGGGCCACGGAACGTCGGTGGCCATGGCCGCCGCCGGGTTGCCGGTGAACGCTCCGCTGGCGGCCATCGCGGGCCTGGCGCCGGGCGCCTGGCTGGGGAACTACAAGGTTTTCCCGGACGACTCCGAGGGCGCTCCCGACGCGCTCATCCTGAAGGCCATCGATGACGCCGTGGCGGATGGAATGGATGTCATCAACCTGAGCCTGGGATCGCTGCTCGCAGCCCGCCCCGAGCAGGACGTGCTGGCGCGGGCCGTGGAGCGGGCGGCGGCGGCGGGCGTGCTGGTGGTGGCCGCGGCCGGCAACGACGGACCCGAGCCGAACACGGTGGGCACGCCGGCCACGGCGGCGTCCGCGATCTCGGTCGGCAACTCCCTGAACACCCGCATTTTCGCCGCGTCGGTCCAGCTTGAGGGAGGTCTCAGTTTTGTGGCGCTGCCGGCCGCGAACTCCGCGGGGCGCGGCCCGGTGAGCGCCCCTCTGGCCGACGTGGAGGAGTTCGACGGCAGCGGCTTGGCCTGCCTGGCCCTCCCGCCCGGCAGCCTCGCGGGCCGGATCGCCCTGATCCTGCGCGGCGAGTGCACCTTCGAGGCAAAGCTCAGCAACGCCGCCGCCGCGGGCGCGGCGGGCGCGCTGGTTTACACCGACGCGGACCGTCCCGAGGCCGTCACCATGGAGACCGGCCCGGCCGCTTTGCCGGCCTGCATGGTCAGCTATGCCGGGGGACTCGAGATCAAGGACCGGTTGCGCCTCGCCCCCGGCCTCTCCGGCACGCTGCGCTTCACGCCCGGCCCGGTGCCGGTGGACCCGCGGCGCATCAGCGCGAGTTCCAGCCGCGGCCCGGGCCCCAACTCGGCCATCAAGCCCGAACTGCTGGCCGCGGGCACGTCGATCTACACCGCCGTCCCGTCCGGTGGCTCAGCCGCCGGTTATGCGGTCCGCAACGGGACCAGTTTCTCGGCGCCGGTCGTGGCCGGCGCGGCGGCGGTACTGAAGGCCGCGCGGCCGGGCTTGACCGTCGAGCAGTACCGCTCCCTGCTGATCAACAGCGCCACGCCGCTGGCGCTCGAAAGCGGCGTGCCGGCGGCGGTACAGAACGCCGGCGCGGGCTTGCTGAACCTGCTGTCCGGGCTGCGGGCGGCCTTGACGGCGACTCCCGCCGCGCTGAGTTTCGGTACGGGCGGCGGCACCTTCGAGAGGTCGCTCGAACTGACGCTGACCAACATCGGGACCGCCGCCGACACCTTCTCGCTGGAGCCGCAGCCGCTCACGGGTGGCCTGGCGGCCTCGGTTTCCCGCGACTGGGTGGCGCTTGAGCCGGGCGAGTCGGCTACCGTGCGCGTGTCGCTGGCGGGCGTGGGCCTGCCCGGCGGCGCTTATGAAGGCTTCCTGCGGCTGCGTGGCACCAGCTCGGATTCCATCGCGCACGTTCCGTATTGGTACGCGGCGCCGGCCGGCGTGGCGCGCTACATCACGCCTCTCAATCCTCCCACCAGCGGCCGCGCGAGCGCGCGTCTGAGTCTCATCTTCCGGGTCACGGAGGAGTCCGGCATCCCGCTGGCGGACCTCGAGCCGGAAGTGGCCGCCGTGGCAGGCGGCGGAGAGGTGGAGCAGGTGGTTTCCATCGACAGCCGCGTTCCGGGGGCTTTCCGGGCCACGGTCCGTCTGGGCCCGGCGGCGGGCAGGAACATATTCCGCATCCGGGCCGCCGGCAACGAGCGTGAGGTGACGATCTCCGCCACTCAGCCTTGACTTACTCCCGCACCTCGATGGGCTTCATGTCCCGCATCAGGAAATGCACGACCGCCAGCGCCGTCAGGTGGAACGCCCCCATGGTCAAAAACACCGGTGTGTAGCCGAAATGAGTGACGATCCATCCCGGAATCAAGCCTGAGAAGAGCGTGCCGCCCAGCCCGCCGGCGAAGCCGCCGATGCCGGTCACCGAGGCTACCGCTCGCTTGGGGAAGACGTCCGAGGTGGTGGTGAACAGGTTCGCCGACCAGCCCTGGTGCGAGGACGTGGCCACGCATACCAGCGCGATGGCTAGCACCGGGCTCTTGGCCAGCACCGACATGGCGGCGATGGGCATGCCCGCGGCGCAAATCGCCATGGCCGTCTTGCGCGCCTTGGAGACGCTCCAGCCGCGGCGGATCAGCGCGCCCGAGATCCACCCGCCGCCCACGCTGCCCACGTCCGCCATCAGGTAAACCACCGGCAGCGCCCAGCCGATTTCCGTCAGGTTGAACTTGCGGACGTCGTAGAGGTATGGCGGCAGCCAGTAGAGATAGAACCACCAGACCGGGTCGGTCAGAAACTTGGCGATGGCGAAGCCCCACGCCTGGCGGTGCTTGAGCACCCGGCCCCAGGTGAACGCCGGGCCGCTGGCATCCCCCCCGGCCGAATCGCTCCGGATGTAGGCGACCTCGGCGGCGTTGGCTTTGGGGTGCAGTTCGGGCGTCCGGTAGTACAACAGCCACAGGATCAGCCAGAGGAAGCCGAGTGCCCCGGTGATCAGGAAGCAGTCCCGCCAGCCGACGTGCAGCACCATGTAGGCGAACAGGGGCGGGCCAATCATGGAGGCGACGTTGGTGCCGGCGTTGAAGATGCCGGTGGCGAAGGCGCGGTCCTTCTTCGGAAACCATTCCGCCACGGTCTTGATCGCGGCCGGGAAGTTGCCGGCTTCGCCCAGGCCGAGCAGCGCGCGCCAGAAACTGAGCGAGAACGCCGAACCGGCCAGGGCGTGCAGGCAGGCGGCGACGGACCACCACGTGATGGCCACGGCGTAGCCGATCCGGGTCCCGTACCGGTCGATGAACTTGCCCATCAGCAGAAAGCCGATCATGTAGGCGAACTGAAAGGCCGAGTTCACGTAGCCGTACTGCTGGTTGGTGAGATGAATATCCTCACGGATGACCGGAATCAGAACGGAAAGTACGATACGGTCGAGGTAGTTGACCGTGGTAGCGAAGAAGACTAAGGCAAGGATCCACCAGCGCGTGCGGGTCATGCGAAGCAGAGGGGCGCCGGGACCGGCTGCTTCCGGGTTTTCTGGACTGTAGGAGGACACTCCGCGATTATAGTAAATACGTGACGAAAGCCGTGATCCTAGCCGCCGGCCGCGGCACCCGCATGGGCGGCCTGACCCGCGACATCCCCAAGCCGATGCTGCCGGTCAAGGGCCGTCCGCTGATCGAGCACATTCTCGACCGCCTGCGGGCGGACGGC
>CAKZVG010000458.1 GCA_937921835.1 uncultured Bryobacteraceae bacterium
GAGGCGTTCGCCTGCGGCTGCGCAGCTCCGCAAGGCGCGGCGCTGTGGGGCTGGGCGCGCATCGTCTTCAGCGCCATCCTGGCCGTCAACTCCATGGCGGTAGCGCTGGCGGTGAACACCGCCTCGGACGCGCCCGGCGAACTGCGCATCGTCCGGCTGGCGCTGGCCGGCGTCACCCTCCTGGTGGTCGCGCTGGTTGGCGGACCTCTGCTGGCGGGGGCATGGCGGGCGCTCAGAGCCCGGCGCCTGGGGGTGGAGTTCCTGTTTGTGCTCACGCTCGGCGGCGCGCTGGGGGTTTCCGTGCAATCGATGCTTGCCGGAAACGGACCGGTTTACTTCGAAGTCGTCTCCATTCTGCTGGTGGTTTACGCTTTCGGCGCTCAACTGAACCGCTCCGCGCGCGAGCGGGCGCTGGCCGTTGCCGGCCGCTATGGCGCGGAACGCCGGCTTGCCCGCGTTCGCGCCGCCGACGGATCCGAGCGCTCGACGCCCGCCGGGCAAGTGCTTCCGGGAGACACGGTGGTGGTGTTGCCCGGAGAAATGGTCCCGGTCGACGGTGTGCTGACCGGCGGCGGCGGACTATTCGAGGAGAGTAACCTGCGGGGTGAATTCGTCCCGGTCAGCCGCGACGCCGGCAGCCGGGTTCCCGCCGGCGCGGCGGTAGTGGACTCGCAGGTCTTGCTCCAGGCCGCCGGACAGGCGGCCGATTCCGTGCTCGACGGCGTGCTGTGCGCCGTGCGCGGGGCGCTCGAAGCCCCGGCGGAGGCGCAGCGCGCGGCCGACCGGCTGACGCGCTGGTTCCTGCCGGCGGTTTTCAGCGCCGCCCTGTTGACCTTCGCCGGCTGGAGTCTGGCGGCCTGCCCCGGCCAGGCCCTGTTCCACGCCATGGCCGTGCTGCTGGTCGCCTGCCCCTGCGCGCTGGGCTTCGCGACGCCGCTGGCTCTGAACACCGCCATCAACCGGCTGCGGGAATACGGCATCGCGCTGGCGCGGGTCGCGGACGTGGAGGCGCTCGCGGCGGTGGACTGCGTGATCTTCGACAAGACCGGCACCCTCTCGCCCGCGGCGGCGGCCGTTGAATCCATCCATTGGCGGGACGGCTGGGCGGAGCGCGCCGGCCAGGTTCTGGCGCTGGTAGCCGCCGCCGAAGACGGCCTCACCCATCCCTACGCCCAGGCGTTCGGCCAGATCCTGCCCGCGCCGCCGGGTGGCGCCCGGTGGATCCGGGAGAGCTTGCGCATCCTGCCCGGCGAGGGCATCGAAGCGCGGGTGCGGCGCGCCGCGGGCGAGTCACACCGGGTAACCATCCGGCGCGCGGCGGGAAAGACGGACGAAGAGGAGGGCGTCGAGATTCTGGTGGATGGCGTGGTCGCGGCCTTCGCGCGTTTTGGCGAGGCGCTGCCAGCCGGGCGCGAGGCCGTCTGGCGCGACATTGCCGGGCTGGGCGTCGAAGTGCGCCTGTTCACCGGCGACAACGCCGCCCGCGCGCGCCGCACCGGCATCGCCAGGGCGCTAGCCGGGGCAGACCCCATGGCCAAGCGGGACGCCGTTCGGGCCCTGCGGGCGCAAGACCGAAGGCTCCTGTTCGTGGGGGACGGCATCAACGACGCCGCGGCGATGGCCGAAGCCGGCTTGTCGCTGGCCGTTTCTCACGGCGCGCCGCTGGCCCGCGCCGTGGCCTCCGGGATTTGGGACGGCAGCGACCTCGCCGCGATACCCGCCGCGCTGCGCATCGCCCGCCAGACCGTGCGGCGGGTGCACCAGAACTTCCGCTGGGCGTTGGGCTACAACCTGGTGGGGATGGCGCTGGCCGCCGCCGGCCTGCTGCACCCGGTGACCGCCGCCGTGCTGATGGTGGCATCAAGCACGCTTGTGACCTGGCGCGCGCTGGCCTTGCTCGATGCGCCGGCCGGGGCCCCCGGACAGGCGCCCGGCGGCATTCCCGCCGCAAAGGAGATCTATGCCTGGAGGGGATAACGATTCCACGGCCCGTGGCTTGCCCGGCCAGCGCCGGGACGCCTGGATTGCGGCTTCTCTGGCCCTGTTCACGCTGGCGCAGGTAGCCTTCCTGGCATGGCATCGCGCCTTGCCCGCTCACCTTGCGCTACAGGCATGGCTGCTCAGCGGAGCGCTGGCGCTGGTTCTCGGCCAGGCCTGGCGCATGCGGCCGGCGCTTCCGGTGCACGCCGACATGCTCCTGCTGATGCTCGCCTGGGGAGGCTTCGGGATGCTCTGGGGCTGGCAGATCGATGGCGCGCTCGGGACCATGACCGCCGCCCCAGGGGCGGAGATGCACGCCGCCGCATCCGCTGGCGCCCCGGCGGCGGCCCATTCGCACTGCACCAGCGGCGGCCCGGGCGGCGCGGTCTATCAGGAATGGTTCCGCTGGCTGAACGCCATGAACGGCCTGATGCTGCTGTTCGCCTTTCCGCCGTCGGTGGCGTGGGCGCGCTGTCTTCAGCCCTACCGGCGGTATCCGGGAAGGCTGGTCCGGGCGCTGGCCCTGGACGCGGCCGGCATGGTGTTGGGCATGATGGCGGGAGGCCGCTTGTTGGGGCATCCGTTGGGGATGATCAGCGGAGCGCCGGCGCTGGCGCACCATGTAGCGATGCTGGCGGGAATGCTGGCCGGCATGTACGTCACCATGCTGCTGCGGCGCTGGCTGGCGCCGCTGCCGGGGTAGCGGACGGCCTTCAGAAGCTGTAAGCCAGGGGCGTGTGTTCGTTTTCGGCCGCCTGTTCCGGCGCCGGGGCGGTGGCGCGGCGGCACTCCTGCCAGCCTTCAAGCAGCACCGCGAGCAGGGATTCAACTTCCTGGAGCGGGGCTTCGATCTGACGCGTGTTGGCTTCGAGCAGGCGTTCCCGCATGTAGACGTAGAGCCTGGCCAGGTTGCGGCTCAGTTCGCCGCCGCGCTCGTAATCGAGCGACTCCTCGAGTTCGAGCAGAATCTCGCAGGCGCGCATGATCTCGCGCGAGCGCTGGGCGATGGCGCCCGCCCGCAGATGCGCGCGGGCGCGCCCGGCCGCCTCGATTGCTCCGCGGTAAAGCATCTCCACCAGTTCCAGCGGATCGGCGGCTGCGATCCCGGTTTCCTGGTACGCCTGCCATGCGTTGGTTGCCATTCCGTTCCCTCGCAAATGACCCTTATCGGCCCGCCGGCGGACGGACTGCTGCGGAATTCGCCTTAGCGCAAAGCGAGCTTGAGGTCTTCGGCCATGCGGAGCGCGTATTCGGGCGGAATCTGCCGGACCACCTGCTGGGTCTTCTTGTCCACGATACGCACCAGCGGCCGGCGGGTCTCGCGATCGAGAACGAAAGTCAGTTCGTTGTCCTCTCCGAAAAGTTCGCTGGCGTTGATCGCCTTCACCGCGCGGATCATTTCGCGCTGCTCCTTCTGGATGCTGGCCGGAACTTCCGGCGCCGTGGCGGCCGTCAGCGGGTTCGCCTGTACGGATGCGACGTCCATATCAGCTCCTTCCGGGCGGAGCCACTCCGCCCTCTTTGCTTATCGGATCCGCGCGGCGATGTGAGAGGAATTTCGTCTTCGGCCTCAGGCCAGGTTGAGAGCCTGCTTGAAGGTCCCGGCCTGCTTGCCGATCTTCTTCTGAAGCAGCAGGATGGCGTAGATGAGTTGCTCCGGGCGCGGCGGGCAGCCGGGGACATACACGTCCACCGGGATGGCCTGGTTGACCGGAACCAGGGCGTAGTTGCTGAAGACTCCGGTGGAGGTGGCGCACGCCCCCATGGAAATCACCCACTTCGGCTCGGGCATTTGCTGGTAGAGGCGCAGCACCACCGGGGCCATTTTATTCGACACCCGGCCGGCGATGATCATCAGGTCGGACTGCCGCGGCGAGCCGCGGAACACCTCGGCGCCGAAGCGTGAGATGTCGAAGCGCGAAGCGCTCATGGACATCATCTCGATGGCGCAGCAGGCCAGTCCGAAGGTCATCGGCCAGATGGAGTTCTGGCGCGCCCAGTTGAGGGCCCTGTCCAGGGTGGTGAAGAGCACGCCCTCGGCGGGCCCGCCCGCGTCCTCGCGATCAATCCGCGCAAACAGGTCCTCCGGCTGATCGAGTCCAAGTCGCTCGCCCATACCCTGATTATGGCATGGAGAAGGCCGCCAGCCCGCCCCCGCCACGAACGGAGGACCGGCCGCGCCCGCCCGGACGCTTCCGCTGCTGGCGGCTTCGCCGGGCAGCTTGCAATTCCGCGCGAAGGGGCATAGGATTTTGATTAGAAGGACGGTTCCAGATGAGAATATCGTTTGTCGCGCTAGTGGCCGCGGTTGCCTTGTTGCTGGTGCAGCCGCTGACGCCGCAGCAAACCATGCCGCGCATGACTTCCGTGGAGCCGGACACCGGAAAGGCCGGGGACATCCTGAGCGTAACGGGAGAGCACCTGGAAAAGGCCAACGTGGCCGAGGTCTATCTCACCGACGGAAAGAACGATTTGAAGGTGGTGGTCTCCGAACAGACCGGAACGCTGTTGAAGTTCAAGATTCCGGAGAAGGCCACGGCCGGCCGGTTCGCCCTGATGATTCTTACCACCGGCAAGGAGCCCAAGCTGATCGAGCAGCCGGTGAAGGTGACGGTCCAGTAGCCGCCCGGGCCGGGCTTGGCCGCGCCTAAGCGGCGGCCGCGTCCCAGAGGCGCCGCGCGGCCCGAAGGGTCTCCGCCAGAACGGCTTCCGGGGTGGCGCCCGGAGCCTGAATCACCTCGCTGGGTCCCGCTCCCGCCGGGCGCCAGCGCGC
>CAKZVG010000459.1 GCA_937921835.1 uncultured Bryobacteraceae bacterium
GAGGGCACACTCCTCTATTTCAGAGTGCAAGAGCCTGTCTTGGACAAGAGTGAAGAGACCTGGTAAAGATCCACTGGATTGGCGTCGCCGGCGAGCGAGTCGGTCAGGTTTCCATCAATGCGCGTTGTGTTGGCCGGAACCGCGGCCGCGGTGCCGGTCAGGAAACCGGTGCCCGAGGCGGGTTCGATAAATACCGCCGCGCGCAGCGCAAACGAGCCGGCCAACGCCGCCAGTGCAAGCAGGGAACATCGGGTAAGAGGCTTCATAACTGATTTGCAGCCCAGTTAGCTTTTGAGGATTGTAGCCTGTGCCGCCGCTCGAAAGCAAGAAAAAACTTATTGAAGGTAAATTGTGGAAGTACTGGAACCTGAAAATCCAGCGCCGGACGCATCAACGGCCTTGACTCTCCGCCGCGCATCCATTGACAATCGGGGCATTGCCTGAATCTTCAGGCTCACATCTCAAGACTGGGAAAGGATTCGAACAGAACCGATGAAACGCTCTCTCGATGACAGGAATGCGCGCCCGTCGCCGGACGCGCCGCTGAAGGATCCCAAGGCTCGCGCGAGAGCGCGCGGCGGGATCGTCCCGTCTTGGGCGGGTTTCTGGCGCGCGCTCCCCGTGGCCGCGCTGCTCGGCGCCGTGGCGGGTGCGCAATCCGGGGGCGGTCCCGCGCCGGTTCCGCCGGGCGAGAACTTGCAGGCGGTTGCGCTCCCGCCTGCCGGAACCCGGGTGAACGTTTTGGCGCTGCTTGCCGACCGGCCGCTGGCGCGGGCGCTCACCGCCGCGCGGCCGGCCGGGGCAGCGCGGAAATCGGTCCCCTGGAGCGCGACGCAACAGCGCACCTATGTCAACTCCCTCCTCAGCAAGCAGGCGGTGGTGGTGTCCGCGATCCAAGCCGCGGGCGGGACGGTCCACGGCCAACTGACCAAATCGGCCAACGGCGTTCTGGCCACGGTGGATGCGGGGCGCGTGGAGGCGCTGCGGACCGTGCCCGGAGTAGTTGCGGTCCTGGCGGTGGAGGACCTCCGGCGCTCCGACGAGCCGGTCAACCAGCTTGTGGGCGCAACCGCGCTGCGGAATTCCGGATTGACCGGCGCGGGCGTCCGGGTGGCCATTCTCGATACCGGCATCGATTGGACTCATCGGAACCTGGGCGGCGCGGGCACCACCGCCGCCTACCAGGCCGTCCATGGCGCCGGCGCCTGCGGTCCGACGGCCGAGAATACAGCGGCGGCGCCCCCCGGCGGATTCACTACCAAGGTGATCGGCGGCTACGACTTTGTCGGTGAGCGCTGGCCTAACGTTCCGGCGCTGGAGCCGGACGGCAATCCGATCGACTGCGAAGGGCACGGCACCAGTGTGGCCGACGTGCTGGCGGGCGATGACGGCGCGGCCCGGAAGGGGGTAGCCCCGGACGCGCAACTCTACGCGGTGAAGGTTTGCAGCGCGGTCTCGTCGAGCTGTTCCGGCCTGGCAGTCGTTCAGGGGCTGGAATTCGTCCTCGATCCGAATGCCGACAACGACCTCTCGGACGCGGTCGACGTGGTCAACATGTCTCTCGGCGCCGAGTACGGACAGCGCGAGAACTCCAATTCCTACGCCGCTCAAAGCGCCGCCGGTTTCGGCGTGGTAGTGGTGGCTTCGGCCGGCAACGCGGGGAACGTCCCCTATGTCGCCAGTTCGCCCAGTTCCGCGCCGGAAGTGATTTCCGTCGCCCAGACGCAAATGCCCGATGCCCTCACTTACCCGCTCCGGGCGGAGATCCCCGCCAGCACCGATTTCGCGAACACCGCCTGGCAACCCTGGTCTCAGAACACGGCTACCGACATCACCGGGCCGCTGGTTCGCGTGGCCACCACCAATTTGGGTTGCACCAGCGGCGGGAACAATCCTTTCGTGGCGGGATCTCTTACGGGCGCCATCGCGTTGATCCGCCGCGGAAGCTGCGCCGTGAGTGAAAAGACCGCCAATGCCACCGCCGCCGGGGCGATCGGCGTTGTAATTGATAACAATGTCGCGGGCGACCCGCCGGTATTCGGTTTCGGCGGCGGCGGGGCGGGCGGAGCCAGCGTCTTCGCCCCCACGATTACCATCACGCTGGCCGACGGAAACCTCATCCGCGGGGCCGCCTCGGTAGGCAATGCGTCCATCCGCGGATCGGCCCCGATCAGCCTCAGCCAGAGCCTGGTGGCAAGCTCCTCTCGCGGGCCGAACAACGGCTATAGCCTGATTAAGCCCGAAATCGGCGCGCCGGGAGCCTCGGTCGCGGCGGTGGCGGGTTCGGGCTCCGGCACCGCCACGTTTGGCGGCACCTCGGGGGCGGCGCCCGTGGTCTCGGGCGCGGCGGCGCTGCTGCTCGGGAGTAAGCCCGCGCTCTCGGTTGCCGAGGTCAAGGCGCTACTGATGAACACCGCCGAGACCAACATCGTCAACAGCCCGGTCAGCGATCCCACACTCGCGCCGGTCACCCGTATCGGCGCGGGCGAGCTGCGCGTCAACCGGGCGCACAGTTCCGGCGCGGCGATGTGGGACGCCTCCACGCCCAATCCCGGGTCGGTGGGTCTCGGTTTCGGGCACCAGGCCATCGACACCACCTCCATGCGCTACTTCACCAAGCGCGTCGCGGTGCGGAACTACAGCGGCGCCTCGAAGACTTTCGCGATCGCGACTTCGTTCCGGGACGCAAGCGACCAGGCCACCAACGCCATCACCGTTCAGGCGCCCGCCTCCATCACCGTCCCGGCTGGCTCCACCAGCTTCTTCACGCTGCGCATGGCGGTGAACCCGCTGAACCTGCCGCTGTACAGTTCCACCGGGGTCAACAGCGGCAGCAACGCGGCCAACGGCGCTGCGTTCAGCGGGGTCGAGTACGACGGCTACGTGACGCTCGCCTCCGCCACTGAGACGCTCTCCCTGCCGTGGCACATTATTCCGCGCCGTTCGCACCGCGGGGCCGCCGATCCCGGCTTTTCCGTGGACGCCAGCGGGAACGGAAGCTTCAACACCAGCAACCTGAGCGGCGCGGGGCCCGCCGTGGCCGAGGTTTTCGCGCTCACCGGCACGAGTCCGAAGCTGCCCGCCGCGCTCTATCCGTCGGCCGGCGACAGCTTCGCGGTGGTCGACCTGCGCGCCGTGGGAGTGCGCTCCCCGTCCTCGGATTTGATCCAGTTCGGCGTCAATACCTTCGACCTGCGGACGGCGGCCAATACCTACCCGCGGGTGGAAATCCTCATCGACGGCAACCGCGACGGCGTCCCCGAGTTCATCCTCTTCAACAGCCGGACCACCACCAACTTGAACGCGGCGTTCCTGT
>CAKZVG010000460.1 GCA_937921835.1 uncultured Bryobacteraceae bacterium
CGCCCTCCGCGCCGCCGGTCCGGCCAAGGCGCTGATCGGCATGGACACCTACTCCATCCGGTCCTTTCGCTGGAAGGCCATGGAGTTGCTCGACTACTCGGCCAGGCTCGGCCTCAACACCATCCAGATCTCGAACCTGAACGAGTACGAAAGCCTCGATGAGGCGCATCTCCAGAAGGTGAAGGACCACGCGCGCCGCCTCGGCATCTACATCGACTGCGGCATCGGCTGCGTCGCCACCACCACCGCCAGCGCGCCCAAGAACGCGGACCCGGCCAAGTTGCTGGTGAACGGGCTGAAGGTGGCCAGCTTCATGGGCGCAAGCGCGATGCGCTGTTTCCTCGGCAGTCCCGCCGACCGCCAGGGTCCGCTGCCCATCGAGGCGCACATCGAAAGCTCGGCGAAGGTCTTTCGCAGTGTGCGTTCACAGGCGCTCGATTTGGGGGTGAAGATCGCGGTCGAGAACCACGGCGATTTTGACGCGGGCGAGATGAAGACGTTGATCGAAGAATCGGGCAAGGAGTATGTCGGCGTCTGCCTCGATACCGGCAACCCGATGAACCTGCTCGAGGATCCGATGTTCACCGTCGAGACACTGGCGCCCTATTGCGCCACCTCCCACTTCCGCGACTCGGTGTTGTTTGAGACCCCCCGCGGCGCGGCGTTCCAGTGGGTGGCGCTGGGCGACGGCACGGTGGGAATCGACAAGGTCCTGCGCCGCTTTCACGAACTCTGCCCGCGCGCGCCGGTGCAGCTTGAGATCATCACCGGACGCCCCCCAACGCAGGTGCCCTACCTGGAACCCGGCTTCTGGAAGGCCTTCCCCAACAAGAAGGCGTCCGAGTTCGCGCGCTTCGTGGCGCTGGCCAAGCGGGGCGCGCCCTTCATGGGCGCGATGATGATCGGCGGCCCGGGCAGGCAGCCGCCCGAGTACGAAGCGGCGCTCAAGGAGCAGCAGCGCATCGACCTCGAGCGCAGCTTGGCGTTCGCCAAGAAGGTCCTCTGGACATGAGTGCCGCGCCATGGCGTTGCCGGAAACCATCCGGGTCAAGCTGAGCACGGAGGCCGCGGGATCCATCTCGATCACGCCCGTGGTGGTCGAGGACATCCCGCTGCGCGACCTGGTCGGCCGCATGCTGGGCGTCACCGGCAAGGATGCCGCCCGCGTCCGCGAGCTGCTGTTGCGCGGGACGCTGGTAAGCGGCGGGTCGCGCTTCCGTTGGGCGGGCTTTGACGCCGCCGCGGCCGAGATCGAGGCGCTGCTTGAGGAGTTCCCCGGCCCCGACCCCAGCCGCCCGTTTGTCCCGGCGCGCTGCGTGCGAGCCGTGCTCAGCGGTCCGCGCACCCGCATCGAGATCACCGCCGCGGCCGGCGCCAAGCGCCGTTTCCTCCGCCGCCGAAGCCTCTGGGACGCCCTCCTGCGCGCCGCCGGGGAGGGTGCGATCGAGTACGTCGAATACTCCTACCGCGAGCGCGCCGATGTATACCGCTGCCGTCTGAGCGCCCGCGCGGCGGGCGATCTTCGCGCCAGCGCCGCCCTGGCCGCCTTCACCCAACTCGAAACGCTGCTTCGCGCCGGCGGCTACGACGCCATCGAGCTGATCGCCGAACGCGAGCCCGGCCCCCTCGGGGCCTGAGCCGGCCCACGGCGGGGCCGACGCAATCCGCCGTCCGCAGTCGTGACGACTCAAAGCATCTGTGCCGCGACGGCGGGGACGGAGCTTTGGCGATGGCGAAGCGGCTTCAGCCGGTCAGGATGGCCTTGCGGCGCCTGACACCCCAGCGGAAGAGGAGGAAATCCGGGAAAGCTTGAGAGGTTTGGAGCGGGAGACGGGATTCGAACCCGCGACATCAACCTTGGCAAGGTTGCACTCTACCAACTGAGTTACTCCCGCCTTGCCAGCAGTTTTCATTGTGACCCGAAATCCGCGCCGCTGTCAAACCCAAGAATTGTCCAGGGCGTGATGAGCCCGAAGTGGCATTTGCCGGGCAGCGGCGCCAGGAAGTGCACGGCTGGGTGGAGCGGACCTTGGTGCGGCACAAGCACGCCGGTCTGCCGCGGCCCGGCAACGGCGTGGTACCGTGCTACAGCGCGGAGGAAGGGTCTGAGCCGGGCTCAGGTGACACGCCCGATCGCCGGATACCGGCGCACCGGTTGGGTGGTGGGAGTCCCCTGCCAACGGACTCGCGCTTCCAGGCGGTCTACGGCCGAGGTGGAGCGTATCGCCTAACCAGTCTGCATGAAACGCCGCCCTCCTCTCGCCTCCCCTTGGCCGGCGGCCAGCCGTCTGCGGTCTTCGAGCGACTAATTCGATAAGCACGCGGTCCTCGTCGCCGCTGAAACGCACCACCGCATCGCCGTCCTGCTCAGCCGAATTCGCCGCCGCCGCACAGTGGAGGGTAACCCCGAAGAGCGGAGCGTCCGCACCACCAGCGGCACGTCTCGACGGCCGATGGGTGTTTGCGGCAACGGCCGCTCATGCATCCTGTGCCGGCGGAGTCGGGGGCGCGATTCCCGTTGCCGCCCATTTCGCTTTCGGTTATCATCGCAGCGGGAGGCCGGACATGCTTGAGGTCAGATCGGTTCACCGGCTGGAGGAGATGGAAACCGTGCTCCGCCGGGTCCTCCAGCGCCACGGCATGGTGCTTCATACGGTCAGCCATCTCGGACACGTGCTACAGGAACGCGACCGGGCCTCGGTCCAGGACGCGTTTTGCTACTCCATCTGCCACGCGGACCTTTACCAGGCGCTGTTGTCCGCCGACATCCGCTTCGCCGCTTTCCTGCCTTGCCGCCTCGCGGCCTGGACCCAGGGCGGCGCGGTTACGCTTCAGGCGCTGCCTTTGAAGGAAGCCTGCCGCATTCTCAACCGGCCCGATCTCGAGCCCGTCGCCGCGCCCTTCGACAACCTGCTGGCCGAGGTGCTGGATGAGGCTTCGCGTCCGCTCACGGAGTCCGCGCAAGCCGGACAGGGTGTCCAGCCACAATCCCTCGGCGCCACCGAGGACCACATCAACGTGCGCGCGTCGATTCCCCAGCGCATCGACTGCCGCGGCACCAAGGTCGAGGACTTGGCCGGCACCGGCAGCCACGACTCTTCGGGCGGCTGAGTGCCCGGCGGTGGCCTCCAGGCGGCGGATGACCGGCAGCCGCGCGCCCGATCGGCCATTCGGCGCGCAGTCCGGCAGCCGCCCCCGATGCGGTTAGTAACTGCGCTATATGTACGGAAGGCGGGCCGGTCGCGTGCCCCATGCAGGATCCGCGGCGTCCGTCAAGGAGGCGTCTGTGAATTCGCGCCGTGATTTCGTGGGAGAGGTCGCCGCCGGCCTGGTTGCCTCGCTGGCCGCTCATTCCAAGCCGCTGATGACCGCGCCGGGTGGGCCTGATGTCGGACCGCCGGGCGTAAAGGGCAGCCTGGAGTGGTACCTCGCATTGCTCGACTACTGGGGGAAGCCCCCCGAGGCGGCGCGGCGCTGTTACCAGGCCGCCTTCAAGATCCTGGCCGCGAAGCCTGATGCGGCCTATGCCGAACTGGCGGCCAACGAGGATCTCCGGAGGCTGTGGCGGGAGGGCGGCATCACGCACCTCGGGGGGCCGATGTTGGGCGCCGTCACGCCGCACGGGGCCCGGGTTTGGGTGCGCACGCTCGAGCCGGCGAAGGTGGAGGTGCTGGTTGGCGCACCTGGGGGAGCGAAGCGTTATGGGCCGGTTGAAAGCACCCCTGCGACCGACCTGGCCGCGGTTGTCCCGGTGACCGGCCTCGAGCCGCAAACCTCCTACCCCTACCAGGTGCGGATCGGCGGGCAGCCCATCGCCGTCCCGGAAGGCGCGGCCATCACGACGTTGCCCGCCGGCTCAAAGCCGGACGCGGTGCGCATCGCCTTCGGATCGTGTCCGCACGTGTGGGGGCTCGGCAACGCGCGGCAGGCCGGGGCGATCCTCGCACGCAAGCCGGCCGCCCTGCTCGTGAACGGCGACGTCAGTGCGCAGGACAATGGAAAGCACCGCGGGCTGGCGCGCGCCGGCTACCTGATTCGGGAGAGTTGGCCGGCCTGGCGCAACCTGGTGGCGTCGCTGCCGGTGTACGTGACTTGGGACGATCACGACTATTTCGACGACGATTTGTTTGGAATCCCGCCGGGCTGCACCGCCGAGGATCAAACGCGCACCTGGGAGGTGTTCCGCCATTCCTGGAACAACCCCTCGTACGGCTTCAACGACCAGCGCCGCGGAGTTTTCCTGCGCACCCGCATCGGCCCGTGCGACGTGATCATGATCGACCACCGCTACTTCCGCCGCAAGGGGTCCTTCCTGGGCGAGGAACAGATGAAATGGCTGGAGGCGCAATTGCTGGACTGCCAGGGGCCTTTCATCATTCTGTCGTGCGGCACGATGTGGAGCGATTATGTTTCGAAGGGCAAAGACTCCTGGGGCGTCTATGACCGGGAAGGGCGAGAGCGCATCTTCAGCCTGATCGAGAGACACCGCATCCCCGGTGTGTTGCTGATCTCCGGCGACCGGCACGGCGCCCGCGGATTCCGTATTCCCCGGGCTTCGGGATTTTC
>CAKZVG010000461.1 GCA_937921835.1 uncultured Bryobacteraceae bacterium
AGCGACGAGGCGCGCGGCGCCGAATAGTACAATTCCCGCAGATCCTGTTCGAGGACCCGGCCGCCGGGTCCCGACCCCGCCACCCGCTCCGGACGGAAGCCGTGCTCTTCGGCGAAGCGCCGGGCGCGCGGGCTCCAGAACGAAGCGCCGGCGGCGGCGGGTTGAGCCATCGCCGCCACCGGCGCCGCGGGCGCCGCCGGCCGGGCTGGCGGCTCTGGCGGGGCTGGCGGGGTTGCCGGGCTCTGCCCGGGCGCCGCAGCCTTCGGGCGGAACTCCTCGGCGCTCTCGCCCGGCGCGCCGATCACGCAGAGATTGGTGAACACTGGCACCAACGCGCCTTCTTCGAAGAACACTTCAAGCAGTGTACCCGCCCGCGGCGCGTTGACCTCAAAGGTCGCCTTGTCGGTCTCGATCTCGGCGACCGGCTCTCCGGCCGCAACCGTCTCACCCTTGCGCCGGAGCCAGCGGACAAGGATGCACTCCTCGACCGTGTTCCCGGGCTTCGGCATTTCGACCGCGAACGCCATTACGCGAAGCTCTCCAGCAGCTTCCAGCCGGCCTCGCAGAACTGCGAGAGCGTTCGCTGGGTCGCGCCGAAGGCGATGAAATCCGCCGGGGACATGCCGTCCGGCTCGTAAGCCCGCCGGAACTCGGGCATCGCCTGAAGCCGCTCGATGACCTCGTCCGCGATGGGCAGCCCGATGCGCTCCTCGCGCGGGAAGTCTTTGGTGACGAACGGTGTCTGGAACGCCGGGGCGATCGACATGATCAGTTCCGCGCCTGCCAGCTCCGTGAGGTGGTAGTCGCCGCGCAGCGCGGCCACAAGCAGCACGGCCTCGTAGCCCCGCTGGCGGTAAATCGAGTAGGCGCGCTTGGTGGCGGCAAGCCCGGACTGGCGGATGTCGGCTTCGCTCACCGGCGCGCGGTTGTCTTGCGCGACTTCGCGCAGGTAGTCGTCCAGCCGCCCGATCATGATGACTGCGAAACACCGGCCTGGCGTGACGCCCGCCTCCCGGGCGCGCCGGATGCCGGCCCGGTGGCGCTCGGCGATGGCGACCGCCTGCGGCACGGTGAAGCTCACGGTGGCGGTGGCGGTGATGCCCTCCGCGACGCAGTCCTCGAGCACGTCGAGTCCGGCGGCCGTGGCGGGAAGCTTCACCGCGATGTTGGGCGCGAAGGCGTGGAACCGCCTGGCCATCGCCAGCATGCACTCGCGATCTCCGGCGCGCAGCGGGTTCACCTGGGCGCAGACGTAGCCGTCAACTCGCTTGCTGGCCTCGTACACCGGCAGCAGTTTTTCGGCGGCCTTGACCACGGCGACGCGCATCAGCGCCTCGGCCTTGGCCTCGGCCGCGGGCTGCCCACCGAGCGCGGCGGCGATCTCAGCCGCCCAAAGCTGCCGGTTCCCGCGCACCGCGAGGTTCGACAGGTACGGGTTGGTGGTGACGCCCACCGCGCCCCTTTCGAGTCCCAACTCCAGTTCGGCCGGGTCCGCCGAATCGTGCCACCACTTGGTGGGCGTGTTCCGGATGACCCAGTTCAGATAGGTATCTTGCGGCATGGCCGTCTCCCTGCTTCGCGGTCAGAGGGGTTAGAAAAGGACGTAATCGACCGGATCTCCCATGATATCACCCGGACGCCGGCGGTCCGGTTCGTGGCGGGCGCAGCGCCGCCGGGTTTCCGCGGGGTTCCCGAACAATCCTCCCGTCATTCCCAAGCCGCAGCCGCTCCCCGCGCCATTCCACCGCCGTTCCCCCCAGGCCGGCGGCGTAGACGGCGAACGCCCACAGATCCCACAGCGGGATCAGCGGCGCCGCGGCCAGCGCCAGCCGGCTGCGCACCACTCCCCATCCGCCCACCACCCCCGCCAGAATGCGCAGCGCGGCCAGTCCCGCCGCCGCCAGCGGCTGGCCCCCCAACAGCGCGGCCAGCGCCCAGAGTCCGGCGTGCGTCACCGGCAGGCCGGCGTAGCCTCCGCCACGCGAGACGCGGATGGTGCGCGCCCACCGCACCTGGTGCTTCCAGACCCCGCTCCAGGTCGTCTCGCCCAGGAACGTCTCGACCACGGTCTTCGACATCACGGGGCGGCCTCCAAGCGAGGTGATGCGTTTGGCGAGCTGGTAGTCGTCGGCCAGGTAATCGGCCAGCGCCGCGAAGCCGCCGATGCGGGCGAGGTCCGCGGCGCGGAAGGCCAGCGTCGATCCCAGGCCGAATTCGCGCACACCCACCAGCGGGGCCACCAGCACGCTGGGAGCGAAACCGGTTGCGATCCCCAGCGCCTCCCAGCGCCCCGCCCAGGTGTCCGCCGAAGCCCGGTAGAGGCAGGTGACGATTCCCACGCCAGGCGCCATCAGCGGCCCGGCAACCCGCTGGAGGTAATCCGGCGGAACGAGAATGTCGCTGTCGTTGACCACCAGCACCGGATGCCGGGCCTCCCCGGCCAGCCGCATCAGAAGACCCACCTTGCCGTTGGCCGCGTCGTGGCCGCCGCGCACCAGGCGTATGGCGCGCTGCGGGAATTCCGCCGTCAGGCGGCGGATGTCCTCAAGCGCCGGGTCGTCCGCGTCGCGGACACCGAACAGGATCTCGTACTCGGGATAGTCCAGCAGGGCGTGCGACCGGATGGCTTCGAAGAAGTGGGGATCGCGGCCGCGCACGGGCTTGAGGATCGACACCGGCGGCAGCGGACCGCCCGGCGGCGGCGGCGAAAGCAGGTGCTTGAGCGAGGCGGCGAGCGAGACCAACTGATACGCGGCGGCGGCGGCGGCGGGGACGAGGATCCAGTTCACAGAGCGAGGAAGGCCACGCCGCAGGCCACCAGTCCCGCGCCGGCCCAGCGCCTGCCGCTCACCTGCTCCTTCAGCAGCAGGCGGGCAAGCACGGTTTCAAAGACGTAAGTGGCGGCCGTGGCGGGCACCGCGAAGGTCAGGTCGGCCACCGTCAACAGCTTCATGAAAGCGAAGAAGGAGAGCGCCAGAAATAACACCGCCAGCAGCAGGCGCCAGCGCAGACACAAACGGCCGAAGACGCGCGGCAACCCGCCGCGGCGGAAGTGGATCTCGCCGTGCCGCTTCATCTCGTAGCTTTGCAGCAGGTCGCTCACGATGGTCGAGAAGACGATCACGCCCACCAGCGCCCATTTCATCGCGCGGACTCCCCCGCCGCCGGCCGCGCGGCGCGCGTGGTGCGCGGCGGCGTCACCGACACCAGCGCCACTCCGGCCACGATCAGCAGCGTTCCGGCCCAGCGCGCGGGCCCGATCTGCTCGGCTAGAAACATTTTGCCCATAAGCGCCGTGAGCACATAGCCAGCGGCCGTCACCGGCAACACGAAGCTCAGGTCCGCCCAGCTCAGCAGCGCCACGCGGGTGAGCATCCAGAGAATCAGCAGCGCCACGCCCAGTACCACCCAGGGACTCAGAAAGGCGCTGAGGTAGGACAGCGGCGAAGCGGTCAGCGGCGCGGCCTGCTTCAATCCCAGGCTCAGGCAGAAATTGCCGAGAACGTTGCTGGCCACCACGGCGGCGGCCGTCAGCGCGGTCTTGGGCCTCAATCAGCCCTCGGCGCCCGCGTAGGCGCGGGCCTTGCGCTTCTCTTCCGCGACGAACTTCTTGCGCTTGGCGCGCAGCGACAGGTACTCGCGGGCTTCCTTGTAAAGCCGCTTGCGCTCGGCCCCATCGAAAATCGCCTTGCGGACCACGCGCCAGGCGGCCTTGGGGCGGAAATAATACTCGCCATAGAAGCGTTCCACCCAGTCGACCAGCTCGGCGCGGTCCAGCCCCGGGTAAGTGATGTTGGGGAGCTGGTGGCCCAGCTCGTCGGTCATCGAGTCCAGCGTGATCAGGCCGTTGCGCTGGACGTAGTCGAAGAACTCGGTGCCCGGGTACGGGTGGGCGATCGAAACCTGAATGGTGTCGGTATCGAGCCGCTTGGCGAACTCGATGGTGCGCCGCAGGGAATCGCGCGACTCGCCCGGCAGGCCGACGATGAAGTCGGCGTGAATCAGCAGTCCGAGCTTCTTGGCGTTGGCCGTGAAGCGCTCAGCCATCTCGATGGTGGCGCCCTTTTTGATGTTCTTGAGGATCTGCGGGTCGCCCGATTCGTAGCCCACGATCATGAGCCGGCAGCCGGACTCCTTCATCGCCTTGAGGGTTTCGTAGTCCGTGGTGACGCGCGAGGTGCAGGACCAGGTAAGCTTCAGCGGCTTGAGATGGCGGCACACTTCGAGGGTGCGCGCCTTCTGGTAGTTGAAGGTGTCGTCGTCGAAGAAGATCTCCTTGAGGCCGGGGAAGTTCTCCGCCGCCCAGCGGCATTCGTTGGCGACGTCGGCGGCCGAGCGCAGCCGCCAGCGGTGGCCGGAATGCGTCTGCGGCCACAGGCAGAAGGTGCACAGCGCCGGACAGCCGCGCGAAGTGTAGAGCGACACGAACGGGTTCAGCAGGAAAGGGACGTTGTAGCGGCGGAAATCGAGGTCGCGCTGGTAGACCTTGGTGACCCAGGGCAGCGCGTCCAGGTCTTCGACGTAGCCGCCGTCGGGATTGTGCCCGATCGCGCCGTTCTTACGGAAGCTGACGTTGGGCAGTTCCTCGACCGGCTTGCCGTTGGCGAAATCGACGATCTGGTGATCGAACTCGCGCCGCACCACGAAATCGATGGCCGGCGACGCGCGCAGGCATTTCTCCGGCTCCACCGTCACCGGCGGCCCCACGAAGGCCACCTTGAGGCGCGGGTTGTTGTCTTTCATCATCTCGGCGATCTTGACGTCCACGTGGAAGCCGGGCGTGGAGGTGAACAGGACCAGCAGTTCGAAGTCCTTCGCCATGGCGGCGGTCTGCTCGATGGAGACCTTGTGCGGCGGGGCGTCCACCACTTTGCTGTCCGGCAGCATGCCCGCCGGATAGCACAGCCAGACCGGATACCAGTAGGATTCGATCTCCCGCGAAGCCGGCCAGCGGGAACTGGCGCCGCCATCGAAGCCCTCGAACGAGGGTGGGTTCAGGAGCAAAGTCCGCATGTAGGGTACTATTCAGAGGATACGTTGCCCGGCAGGGCTTCCACAACCGCGGGATAGAAAGGGACCTCTCCGCATGCTCGGGCGCCGCCGCCTGCCGCCGCCCCGGGCGCCGCATCCGCGCGAGGCTGGTGGGCGGTCGCAGGCTCGAACTGCGGACCTCCTGCTTGTAAGGCAGGCGCTCTGACCGGCTGAGCTAACCGCCCGGGCTGACTCCTCAAGTTTACTACGCCCGCTCTTGCGGCCCACGCCCCCGCCCGCGGTCCGCGCCGGGGATTGCCGGGCAAAGGGGGTGGCCGGCGCCCCGCGTGCGGCCTCCCCGCTTCGGGCATAATCGTCGGAGTGAAGATTCTCGTCCTCAATTGCGGCAGCGCGTCGGTGAAGTACAAGCTCTTCGAGGACGGCCACGCGCTCCGTGGCGGCCTCATCGAGGACACCGCCGGCTATGAACGGGCCGTGCGCCGCGCCATCGCCGCCGCCGCGCCCGATCCCGCCGGAGTCGCCGCCGTGGGCCATCGCTTTGTTCACGGCGGCAGCCGCTTCCAGGGCGCGGTGCTGCTGTCGGAGGAAATCGCCCGCGAGATCGAAAGCTTCAATCACCTCGCCCCGCTGCACAATCCCCCGAATCTTTCCGGCTACCGTGCCGCGCGCGCCGCCCTCCCGGGCTGCCCGCAGGTGGCCGTCTTCGACACCGCCTTCCACCAGACCATCCCGCCGCGGGCCCACCTGTACGCGATCCCCTACGAGTACTCCCTGCGCCACGGCATCCGCCGGTACGGTTTCCACGGTTCCTCGCACCGCTACCTCACGCTGCGCTACGCCGAACTCCACGGCGGGGACCCGCGCGCCTACAAGCTGATCACCTGCCACTTGGGCAACGGCTGCTCGATCACCGCCGTGGACGGCGGCCTTGCCGTCGATACCTCGATGGGTTTCACCCCGCTTGAAGGCCTGGTCATGGGGACCCGCGGCGGCGACCTCGACGCCGGCGCGCTGCTCCACCTGATGGAGTGCGAAGGCCTGGACACCAGGCAAGCCGCCGGGATGCTGAATCGCGCCAGCGGCCTGCGCGGCCTCTCGGGTCTCAGCCACGACATGCGCGAGTTGCTGGCCGCCGAAGCCGCGGGCGACGAACGCGCTCGTCTGGCCCTCGAGGTCTTCTGCTACCGCGTCACCAAGTACATCGGAGCCTACTACGCCGTGCTGGGCGGCGCCGCCGCGCTCATCTTCACCGCCGGCATCGGCGAAAACGCCCCCGAGATCCGCGCCCGCATCTGCCGGCCGCTGGGCGCGCTCGGAATCCGGATCGACGAAGAGAAGAACCGCTCCACCTCGGGCCGCGAAGCGGAAATCTCGCCCCCGGGCTCGGCCACCCGCGTGTGGGTGATCCCGACGGACGAAGAACTGCTGATTGCCCGTGAAACGCGCGCCGCCGTGCTTAGCGCATCGCCGCCTGAAGCGCGGTGATCACCGCCACGTTGTAGATGTCCTCGGCCGAGCAGCCCCGCGAGAGATCGTTGCCCGCCCTGGCGAGCCCTTGCAGGAACGGCCCGATCGCCGCCGCCCCGCCCAGCCGCTCCACCATCTTATAGGCGATGTTGGCCGAAGCCAGATCGGGGAAGATGAGGGTGTTCGCGCGTCCGGCCACCCTGGATCCCGGCGCTTTCGATTGCCCCACCGCCGGCACCAGCGCGGCGTCGGCCTGCAACTCGCCGTCGATTTCGAGTTCCGGCGCCCGCGCCCGCACCACCCGCAGCGCTTCCACCACCTTGTCGGCGGCCTTGTGGCGCGTGCTGCCTTTGGTCGAAAACGACAGCAGCGCCACCACCGGCTCGACGCCCAGCAACACGCGCGTGCTTTGGGCGGTGGCGATCGCGATCTCGGCGAGCTGCACCGCGGTCGGATCGATGACGATTGCGCAGTCGGCCAGCGCCAGCAGCCCGTTGTGCCCGAAGGCGCGGTCGCGCGCGGCCAGGATGAAGACGCTCGACACCGTGCGCACGCCCGGTTCGGTCCCGATGCAATGCAACGCCGCCCGCACCGCCTCGGCGGTTGAGGTCGAGGCGCCTCCCACGCTTCCGTCGGCGTCGCCCGCCGCGACCATCAACTTGGCGAAATACAGCGGATTGCGCGCCACGCGCGCGGCCTCCATCGCCGTCACGCCCCGCGCCCGCCGCCGCTCGTGATAGAGCGCCGCGTAAGCCGGCAGCCGCGGCGACGTCTCCGGATCGGCGAAGTTCACTCCCGCCGGGGCGCCCGCCGGCGGGCGGCCTACCAGAACCGGATCGAGGAGTCCGTCCGCCTGGAGGCGCTCCGCCGCCGCCAGCACGCGCGCATCCTGGCCTTCCGGAAACACAATCCGCATGCGCTTGTTGAGCGTGCGGAGGCGGGTGGTCTGCGCCGCCATGAACTCGGCGGCGGCTGGCGGAATGGGCATGAATCCACTATTGTAACCAGCGCCAGCTCGGGGTTCCGGTCGCCCCAGAAGATGGCCGGCTCGCGCCGGATGGACAGGTGGTCGCCAACTCGGAGAATGACGGTCTGGTCCCCGCTATTCCGCAAGGTCGTCACGCTCACGATGCCGCAGAGATTCGAGGCTGGATCCGGCTCGGTGATGACGATCCGAAGGTGAGGCGTCGCTGTCCCGCCTGGTGCAGGCATCAGGAAGGTATCGCCGCATTCCATTTATGCGGGTTGCAGCATGGCTTCCGCAGCAGCCAGCGCTTCCAGTTCCGATTCTGGCGCTGCGATCTCGCATTCGGTTTTCTGGGCGGCGCGGGGGATGTCCCGACACTCAATCGGAATGGCGCTGCCCTTCGGATCCTGCCACTCGGGCAAGTCATGCGACAGACTCACGAGATCCCACCGGCTCAGCCGCCGACGATACCTCGTAGTTGCCAGGCGTGGAGATGAAGCGCCTCCACACCGGATCCGTACCCGGCGCGGGTTCCTCGCGGATCAAATCGTAGATCCGGCTGACGACCGGACCGTTGTCCATGGATACATAACGATCGGTGGTGACCGGTCGGCCCCAACGCAGCAGTGCCTCGCGGTCGAGGAGGTACAGGAGCTTGATGAGCTTCAAATAGCTCATGCGGCCGCCGCGGAGTTTGAGGAACTTCGCGGCAGCTTCGGTTGCTCTCCGTTCGTTGAAACGCGGCACCATCGGCGTCCACTAATTGATCCACGGCAGAACGGCGTTTCTCGATCACAACCGGTGGCACAGGGTGGGCACATATCTGGTCTGGTCACAATCCCGGAAGCGGCAATTTTGGCGGGGCTGGAAAAGCGCCCACATCTGTTTGACGGGGCGAGGATTAGCTGGAGCCACCCGCCGGGCTTGAACCGGCGACCTGCTGATTACGAATCAGCCGCTCTACCAACTGAGCTAGGGTGGCCCGTCAATTCGTAATGATACCATAGCGCGCCGGATTCCAGACTTCGTAACGTTCCACGGGAACTGCCCAAGACAAGTCGCCTGACTGGTTCCGGCCGTCACGGAGCCGTTTCGGACCAGGGCCGGGCCAACCAGTGACGAACATAGCCGGAGGGATTGGCCGCCGGGTCATGATCCAAGAAGCCGTCGACGGCGACAGTCAAAGCCCGGCCCATCACGGGGGCTTCTGTCAAAGCCCGGATACGCCGGGACCGGAAGGGTTGCGCACTTGCGAGCGAAGCGCCGTTCTCCAAGCGGTTTGACGGCTTGGTGGGCCTGGCCTGCGGGAGCAGCGTATTCCAATCGATGGCGCGAGCGTGAGGGGCCGGCGCCGGCGGCGCCTCTACGGCCGGAACGCGCGGGTTGGCGATCGGCGCGCAATCCCCCCGGCTGCCAACCGCTGCCTGGCGGCGGGCGCCGCTCAATCCTCAGAAAGTCAGCCGTCCTCCGATTTGCAACTGGCGGGCCGCCGCCGCCGTGGTGAGCAGCCCGTAGTTGGCGTTTTGGATCGTCAGGCTGGCGACACTCTGGAAGTTGACGTGGTTGGCCGCGTTGTAGGCCTCCACGCGCAACTGGAAATCCATCCGCTCGCTGAGACGGAACGTGCGGAACAGGTTCAGGTTGAAGTTGTAGTAGCCCGGCATGCGGGTGGTGTTGCGCCCCACATTGCCGATCGAGAGCGGGCTGGAAGGCGCAAAGGGGAAATCCGGATCCGAAGGGGAGATGAGCCAGCGGCGCGCGGCGACGGTATAAACTGCTTCGGCGGCCTTTCCGCTGAGGTTGCGCGGGTCGGCGGCGTTGGGGCGCTGGTTCAGCAGCACCAGATTGGTCCGGTTCTGAACGATGGTTCGCGGGCGCCCGTCCCCGGCGCGGAAAATGCCGTTGACTTGGAAGCCTCCCAGCAACATCGAGGCCGCCCGGTTGTTGCGCAGCAGGAGGCCCTTCCTGCCGAACGGCAGATTCCACATCCAGCCCACGCTCAGCATGCGCGGGCGGTCCAGGCCCGAAAGCGACCGTTCGATCTCCGGGAACTGCCACGGAATC
The DNA here is from genome assembly GCA_937921835.1 of uncultured Bryobacteraceae bacterium. GTDB lineage: Bacteria > Acidobacteriota > Terriglobia > Bryobacterales > Bryobacteraceae > CAKZVG01. The sequence continues at coordinate 9,491 of CAKZVG010000461.1, forward strand.
TGGAACACGTCGTTGACGCTCGAAGCCGTGTCGATGTTCTTTGAAAAGGTGAAAGCGGCGTTGAGGCTCAAGCCGTTGCGGAAGCGGCGCTGCACCTTGGTCTGGAGCGAGTGATAGATCGAACTGGCGTCGTAGCGCAGGACATTGAAGTTGGCGATGGCCGGGAAGGGCCGGACCGCTTGGGATGGCAGGCGGTCGATCACCAGCAACGGCGCCTGCTCCAGGCGCGGGGAGTTGCCGGAAACGGCGCGCGGCAGATTGGTTCCCCGGCTCGCCACGTAAGAGACCTCCATGGTGGCCGCCCAGGGCAGCGCCCGCTGGATGCCGAAATTCCACTGGAGGGTTTGGGGAAGATGAGCGTTGCTTTCCGTGGACAGGGAATTGACCGGGAGCGGAGAACGCTGGCTGGCCGCGCGATAGAGGGCGAACGGATCGGGAACGCTTTCGATCCGCTCCACCGGCAAACCATCGCGCAGCGCAAACGGTTGCGGGCGGCCGACGCCAAGGTCCGTGAACGTCTGGCTGCGGACCCAGCCGGAATAGGACACCATTTCCCCGTTGTATATCCAGAAGTTGGAATAGAAAACGGCGAAGCCGGAGCGTAAAACCGTGCGCTCACCCAGCAGCCAGGCCAGCCCGAGGCGCGGCGCGAAGTTCACGTAGTCGTTCTTCAGGTTCAGGTTGCGCGTGGCGTTGCGAGCCGCCACCAGCAGGTTTCCCGAGTCCGGGTCGACCCGCGAGTACACGTTGTTCTTCACTGCCTGCTGAAGTTCGAACTCGTAGCGCAGACCGAAGTTGAGAGTGAGCCGCCGGGTGGCTTTCCAGGCGTCGTGAAAGTAAAGCGCGAGGTTATAGTTGAAGCGCGTAATGGGGATCTGCGGGACAAGGGCGCTGGCCGTTTTGACGGATCCCAGCAACAGGTCC
>CAKZVG010000462.1 GCA_937921835.1 uncultured Bryobacteraceae bacterium
CGGGCGGCGGTCGCGTCCCAAGGGTGTACGATTTTAATGGATTTCCGCCGCGTTCCGTGGTACATAGAGATTTAAGAGTTGTTGTGGCCCGCTCCTGAGAGCGGCGGGCCTTCTTGAGCGCATTCTCGCACCGATCCTCCGAAAAAACATCGTTGACTGCGACAGGTCCACCCGTTCAGCCAGCGGTACGGCGGCGCGATACGTGAATGCCGGGACCCGATTTCCCCGAGCACTCCGGGGTCCCCAACCGCTCCTGGCGAACCACAGGGATTGGTTCGAAGGCGGCCGCGCCTGACGCGGCCAGAAGCAGATCGCTCCGAGGAGTCAGCAGACGGCCATGGACGGAGACAGAAAATACAGACAGCGCGGCTACATGGATTCCGACCGCCCGGCCTCGAATGGACCGGGACGTGAGGAACGGCTGAGACAACCGGGGCCGCGCCCGCCTCTCGACGTGACGGGCCCTCGCCTGCCGCGCCTCGTCCAGACGGTGGTTGCGTCGCGCTGCTTCAACTGCTCGACGACGCTGCCGCCCGGCATCGATTTCAAGGCAACCTGCCCGAAATGTGGAGCGGCCCTGCATTGCTGTAAGCAATGCGCTCATTTCGAGCCCTCCACCCGATTCCAGTGTCTGAAGCCCATTCCGGCGCGCATCGCTCCCAAGGATCAGGCGAACGAGTGCGAGTTGTTCAGCCCGCGGGTGACGGTTGCCCGCGACGCCGCGCCGGCGGCGGCCCAGGCCGCCATCGCGCAAAAGGCGCTGGAGCCGCAGAAACCGAGCGATGCCCGCGCGGCCTTCGACAGCCTGTTCAAGAAATAAGGCGCGCGTATGGCCTGCTTGACGGCGGAACTCACCGCGCCGCGGGAGTTCCGGCTGGCCGGGCGCCCGCTGCCGCGCCCCGCTGGCGGCGAAGTGCTGGTCCGTGTCGCGGCTTGCGGGATCTGCGGCTCGGACCTGCACAATTATCTCGAAGGCGGCATTGGCGGCGCCCCGGCGGCGTATCCCATGGTGCTGGGACATGAACCCTGCGGCAGCGTCGCCGAATGCGGCCAGGGCGTCACCGGCTGGGCGCCCGGCGACCGGGTGGCCATCGAACCCGCCGTCTACTGCTATCACTGTGAATTCTGCCGCGCCGGGCGCCACAACATTTGCGCCAACCTGCGTTTTATGAGCCAGGCGGGCGATCCGGGCTTCTTCCGCCAGTACGTCACGGCGCCTGCCGCCAGCCTGTTCCCGCTGCCGCCGGCTCTCTCCCCGGCCGAAGGCGCGTTGTTCGAGCCGCTGGCCGTGGTTCTGCACTCGCTCGAACTCACCGCCTTGCGGCCGGCGGAAGACGTGGCCGTTTTCGGCGCGGGGCCGGTGGGTCTGTTGACGGCAGCCATGCTCCGGCTGGCGGGCGCGGGCCGGATCTGGGTCTCCGAACCGGTGCGCGAACGCCGCGAACTCGCCTTGCGGCTGGGTGCGGACGCGGCCCTCGATCCGCGCGCCGAGGACCCGGTGCGCGCCATCCTTTCCGACACCCGGGGCCGGGGCGCCGCCGCCGCCATTGACTGCGCCGCTCAGGACGATACCCTGAACCAGTGCGCGGCGTGCGTCCAGCCCGCCGGGCGGGTCGTCGTCACCGGCATTCCTTCGGAGTTGCGCACGCCGCTCGATCTGCACCTGCTGCGGCGCAAGGAAATCGCCCTGCTCAGCGTGCGCCGCTCGAACCGCAACAACGAACTCGCCTTGCGGCTGCTCGCGGCGCACCCCGGGCGTTTCCTGCCGGTGCTCACGCACCGCCGGCCGCTCACCGAGATCGCCCAAGCCTTCGAAATGCTGGTCCGGCGCGCGGAAGGCGCCGCGAAGGTGGTCATCGAACCCTGATGGCCGGCCCGCGCGGCGCCCGGGGGTTCAGAAGACCACGCGGAACGCGAGTTGAATCGTACGCCCGCCGCCCGCGGTCTGGATCACGCCGAAGGTGGCCTTGTTGGCCATGCTGGTTCCGGGCGATCCCCAGTTGGGCGTGTTGGTGACGTTGGAGGCGTCGGCGCGGGCGTCGACGTTGAAGCGTTCAAACAAGGTGAAGCGCTTGGCCAGCGACATGGTGAGCCCTTTGCCCGCCGGGCTGCGCAGTTCGGCGAAGTGCGGCGGTTCGGGCGAAATCGTGTAAGGGTCGGGCAGGGATTGGAACGCCTTGGTGTCGAAGTATGGGTTCAGGACTTCCTTCGTCACCGGGTCGACGCGGTCGCCCAGACGCTGCTTCACCGGCCCGCTCCGGGCGGCGTTGTAGAGCCGGATGGGACGCCCGTTGGAGTCGCTGATGCTGAGCGGAGTGCCGGAGCTGTAGCCGGCGCGTCCGCTGACGGTCCAGCCGCCGATCAAGTGGCTGAAAGCGCCCTGCTGTACCCATGGCCGGCCGCGGCCGAACGGGAACTCGTAGACGAAAGCCAAATTCATGATGTGCGGCCGGTCCATGTCGGAGATGCAGCGGTAGTGGCGCTCGTTGATCAGACTGGTGATGTTGTTCTCGATCATCTTCGAGATGGAGTGATTCCAGAGCACCGTCAGGCCGTGCGAGAAGCGCTTTTCCAGACTCAACTGGAGGGCGTGATAGACGGTGGTGTGGCTGTTGACGCCGCGCAGGTTGACCGAAGAGAACTGCGGGAAGCGGAACCAGAGTTGGCGCTGCGCGATGGTTGAGGAGGCGCCGAGCGACGTGGTGGGTGGCAGCTTGCCGTAGAAGGGATTCGGGATGCGGGCGTTCTCCTGTACGCCAAGCGGCAGGTAAATGTCCGGCTTCTCGTTCAGGTTGAAGCTCTCGATGCCCTTGACGTTCAGCACGCGGACGAAGTTGGCCTCGGCCTTCACCTGCCAGGGCAGTTCCTGCTGGAAGCCGAACTGCCACTGCTGGTTATAAGGCAGAACCTTGTTCTGGTTCACCGCCATGATGCCTTGCCCCACCAGCGCCAGCAGTCCCTCGGAAGAGCCGGTTGGCATGGGCACGCCCATCGGGAACGGATTGGCCAAAGTGGTGTAGGGAGTCGCGCCGCGGTCGGTGGTCCCGATGTAGGTGATGTTGGTGCTGAAGGTGCCGGGGACGGGGATGGAAGTGTCCAGGTTGTCAAGCAGGCTCGAGTAGAACAGCCCGTAACCGGCGCGGATGACGGTCTTGGGGAAGAGCTGGAAAGCCAGACCAACGCGTGGTCCGAAGTTGTTCCAGTCGGTCTTACCGTTCTGGCGGGGAGTATTGCCGACGCCCGCAAACAGCAGACCGCCACGCAGATCAAGACCCGGGATCTGAAGCGGACTGGGGGTTTCCGTGTCCAGACCATAGGCCATCCGGTTGAAGCGCTCCGTCCAGGGCTGTTCGACCTCCCAGCGCAGGCCGAGGTTGAGCGTGAGCCGGCGGGTGAGCTTCCAGTCGTCTTGGACGAACAGGGCATAGTAGTAACCGCGCATCGAGTACGGCGTGGGACCGCTGATATTTCCCGAAGCGGGCATGCCAAGCAGCAGGTCGGCCATGGCGGTGCCGCTCACCTGGCTGGTGGTGGGAATGTAGGGATCGGCCTGCGAGAAGGTGGGACGGAAGTTGAAGTAGCCGCCCGCGGCCGAATCCGGGCTGATCTCGTTCCAACTCAGGCGGCGGACGTCGGCCCCGAACTTGAGGCTGTGGGCGCGGCGCAGGGTGGTCACGCTGGGCGTGAGAACGTAGGTGTCGTTGGCGCGGATCTTGAAACGGTGTCCCAGGCGGATGAAGCCCTCGGCCATGTCGATGCCGGGCCAGGAGGGGCGCATCTGGTTGGCCAGGATGTCCGGGTGCAGATTCAGCGCCTTGGGATCCTGGACGTTGCCCGAAAACCAGGTATCGCTCCAATAGCGGTTGAAGGAGAAACGCAGGGTGCCGAGAAGCGTGGGGGTGAAGGTGTAGTCGTGGTTCCAGGTGGCGTTCCAGAAGCGGCGCAGGTCGCCGCCCGGGTCGCCCCCCACGGGAGCGTTGCGCAATCCCGGCGGCAGCTTGGTAAAGGTCACGTCCCAATCCATGTAGGCGAAGCGGCCGAAGGTGCGGTACTTCGAACTCACGATCTGGTCGATTCGCTGGCTGATCTGCTTGGCCGGGTTGTGGGCGCGGCTTTGCTCGTACCAGTTGTAGAGGCCGATCTGCGGAGCGATGTCGCGGTTCGCCTTGGGGTAGACGTTCATGATGGTCGCGCCGGTCCGGTTGAACATCGAGGCCGGGATGCGATTGCCCGGCCAGGGCTGGCGCTGCACCGTGGTCCCTTCCAGGCGGGACGTGAATACGTTGTAGATGGTGAGCGGCGTTCCCCGCGCGTTGAGCGTCTGTGAGAAATCGCCTTGCCGTTCGGCCTCGGACGGCACGCGCCCGCCGTAGGTCGGGTTGCTCCAGCGCGAATCGTGCTGCATGCTGAAGAAGAAGAAGGTGCGGTTGCGTCCGTCGTAGAGTTTGGGCAGGTAGACCGGCCCGCCGAAAGTGCCCGAGTAGAACTTGCGCGGATCGTCCGGCCGCGGCAACCCCCGCCGGTTGTTCAGCCAGGAGTTGGCGTTGAGGGCCTTGTTGCGGTAAAAGCCTTCGAACGAGCCGTGCACCTGGTTGGACCCGGAACGCGTGGCGTAGGTCACCACGCCGCCGTTGGAGCGTCCATAGGAGGCGTCGAACATGGTGGTCTGCACGCGCAACTCCTCGACCGTGTCGCCGGAGGGCGAACTGGCCATGGAGCCGCCCTGCCGGGGCATGGTCACCGAAGCGCCGTCGACCACCACTTCATTCCGGCCGTCCTGGCCGCCGCCGCCGAGGATGTTGAAGTAATGCTGTCCGCTGTCGCTGAAGCGCCCGCCTCCGCCCCGCACGCCCGGCGTGAGCGAGATCAACTCAAGCGGGTTGCGGTTGGACAGATAGAGCAGGTCGATAAAGCGGCGGTCGATCACCAGCGCGATATCCGCCGAGGCAGTTTGCAGAAGGGGCACTTCGGCCTGGACCGTCACCGTCTCGGCTGCCATGCCCACTTCGAGCTCGATGTTTATGGTTACGCGGTCGCCGGTCTGCACGTTCAGCCCGGTCTGCCGGAGGCGTTTGAAGCCCGCGGCTTCCACCTCCAGGGTGTAGACGCCCGGGTCGAGCAGAGGAACCAGGTAGTGCCCTTCCGCGTTGCTCTGGGTGGAGAACTTGGCGTTGGTGGCTTCATTGGTCACCGCAATGGATGCGCCCGGCACCACGGCGCCGGTGGCGTCGCTAATGCGCCCGAGGATGCTGCCGCGGTAGTCCTGCGCGGCAAGTCCCAGCGCCAAAAGCGGCACAATCGCAAGCCTGCATGGAAACATGGACCTAACCTCCTTGGAGTGTTCCGGACTCCCTTCCGGGGACCCCTGCGTGCGGACCAGAATCCCGGACGAGCGCCCTACCAAAACGATCTTCAAGCCCAATCCGCTGAGTGTCAATGATATAGCAGATGCCCGGGCCGATCATAACCAGTTAACTAACTGCTGGGATACTGAGCTAAAATCTTGGTGAGATGACGCTTGGCGCGAATGGCGAGGAGGCCGCCCGGGGGCAGGTGGCGCGGATCCTGCAATCGCAGACGTTCCGCAACGCGGAAAGCCAGCGGCGTCTGCTGAGCTACCTGGCGGAGAAGTCGCTGAGCGGGGAAGCCGGCCAATTGAAAGAGTACACGGTCGGCCTGGAGGCGTTTGGCAAACCGGAGAGCTACGATCCGCAGCATGACGCCTCGGTTCGCATTCAAGCCGGCAAGCTGCGGCAGAAGCTGGAAGAGTACTACCGCTCGGAGGGACGGGACGATCCGGTGTTGGTCTCCTTCCCCAAGGGGCGCTTCCGGCTCGACTTCGCCAGCGCGGCGC
>CAKZVG010000463.1 GCA_937921835.1 uncultured Bryobacteraceae bacterium
ACTGGTGGTGGAAGCGCGGCGCGTCGATGGCCTCCTGGACGTTCATCCTGAAGTCGATGACGTTCAACAGCACTTGCAGCACGCCGTTGATGATCCGCGATCCACCCGGCGCGCCGAGCGTCAGGAACAGCTTTCCATCCCGCAGCACGATGGTGGGCGTCATCGAGGAAAGCGGGCGCTTGCCCGGCTGGATGGCGTTGGCTTCCCCCTGCACCAGCCCGAACAGGTTCGGCGTGCCGGGCTTGGCCGAGAAATCATCCATTTCGTTGTTGAGCAGGAAGCCCAGCCCGGGCACGGTGACCCCGCTGCCGTAGCTGGCGTTGATGGTGTAGGTGAGCGCCACCGCGTTGCCTTCGGCGTCGACGATGGAGAAGTGCGTGGTTTCGGCGCTCTCAAAATCGCGCGGCGCGCCGTGCCCGACCTCCTCGCTCGAAGACGCCCGCGCCGGGTCGATGGAGGCCCGCCGCACGGCGATGTAGCGCGGGTTGAGCAGGCCCGCCACCGGCACGCGGTAGAAATCGGGATCGGCCAGGAATTCGCCGCGGTCGGCGTAATAGCGCCGCATGGCTTCGGCCACGAAATGGATCGCGGCGGCCGAGCCCGCGCCGTGCTTCTCATAGCCGGAGCCTTCGAGCATTCCAAGCATCTGGAGTACGCCCACCCCGCCCGAACTGGGCGGAGGCGCGGTGAGGATCTCGTGGCCCTTGTAGCGCCCGCGGAGCGGCGCGCGCTCGACCGCCTGGTAGCCGCGCAGGTCCTCGAGCGTGATCAGGCCGCCGTGCGCGGCCATTTCAGCCGCGAGCCGGCGGGCCGTTTCGCCCTCATAGAAATCCTTCGCTCCCTGGCGCGCGATGCGTTCGAGCGTGCGCGCCAGTTCCGGCTGGCGCAGCACCTCGCCCGGCTCGAAGTACTCACCGCCTTTGAGGAAAATGCGCCGCGACTCCGGAAACTCCCGCAGCAGCCTGGCCGACCGCAGCGAGCGCGCCAGCGCGTAGGAGACCGTGAATCCTTCCGAGGCCAGCTTCACCGCCGGCGCCACCAGTTCCGCCCACGGCTTGCGCCCGTACTTGCGGTGCGCCAGTTCAAGCCCGCGCACCGTGCCCGGCACCCCCGCGGCGCGCCAGCCGGCCACCGAGTCGCGAGTGAGCTTGCCGGAGGCGTCGAGATACATGTCGCGCGAGGCGCCTCCGGGCGCGCGCTCGCGGAAATCGAGGAAAGCCACGCGCCCATCGGCGAAGCGCGCCAGCAGGAATCCGCCGCCCCCCAGGTTGCCCGCCGCGGGATGCGTCACCGCCAGCGCGAAGGCCACCGCCACCGCCGCATCCACCGCGTTGCCGCCCGATTTGAGCGCCGCCACGCCCACGCTGGTGGCCAGCGGCTCCTGCGCCGCCACCATCGCATGGCGCGCTCGCACCGGCTCCCGCGCCCCAAGCGCGCCCGGACAGAACAGGACCGCGAACAGCAGCGGGAAACAGCGGCGCATACCCTCGATTATCGCCCAGCCGCGTCCGGCGCCGTGCGCCGCGGGAGACGCCTTCGCTTCAGCGCGAGTGGACTTGCTCGACGGAATACGTCTTGCCCGAGCCGTGGCAGGAAGCGCAGGCCTCGCCCAGCTCCGAGGTGTTCGCCAGCGCGTGCGAGGCGGCCTCCTTCGAGGAGTGGCAGCTCAGACACGCCGCCGAGGCCGGACCCACGGGGTTGAGATAGCCCCCGACGTCCCGCACCGGCTGAAGCCCGGCCCGCACGGGCAGCCGCTCGCTGTTGTTCACGTGGCAGCCGCCGCAGTTGGCGAGATCGCCCGGATACACCACCTCGTTGTACGGGTGGGTGGGACCGAAGTTGAACGTCATCTTGAGCGACTTGCCGGTGTGAATCCGGTGCAGCAGCATGCGGAAGTCGATCGACTGGTTGTAGCGCGTAGAGACGCCGGTGGGATTGTGGCACGTGACGCAGTTGTCGATGGTGTTCCGCGACTCCCCGTGGAAGGTGAAACTGCCATGGCAGTTCCGGCACTTGGCCATCGAGACCACCTCGCGCCGGGGGGCGGCGGGCGAACCGTCCACGCTGAAGAAGTAGGTCTTGTTCACGCCCCGGTCGCGCGCCACCCGCTGTTTGGCGGTCCCCGCCAGCAGCGTCCGGTCGACGCCGCCCTGGATGGTCACCGAGTAGGTCCCGCTGGCGGTCTCGGGGAGGGCGGTCTGGAAGGTCCAGGCATACTCGCCGCTGGCCGAGGCCTGCGCCTGCCGGGCGTCTTCGCTCCAGTACTGGGTGTAATCGGAAGCGGGTCCGGCAAGAATCAGCGTAAGCTGCGTCATTTCGGCCGCGTTGATGCGCCGGCCGTACTTGTCCTCAACGGTGAAAACCACCGTCGGCCTCTTGCCCGGCGCCCCGTCGGCGACGGCGCGGATGTCGAAGCGCACGCTGTCGAGTTCGGTGGAGAGCCGCGGGACGACGTGCGCGCCCACGATCGAAGCATCGAAATCCAGCTCGCCCTTCGGGAT
>CAKZVG010000464.1 GCA_937921835.1 uncultured Bryobacteraceae bacterium
TCACGCTCACCGACCGGGTCGACTACCTCGCTAATCTGTCCAACAACCTCTGCTACGCGCTCGCGGTCGAAAAACTGCTGGACATCGAAGTCCCTCCCAAGGCGCGCTGGATGCGCGTGTTGCTCACCGAGCTGACGCGGCTGAACAGCCACCTGGTCTGGCTCGGCACCCACGCCATCGACATCGGCGCCATGAGCGTGCTGCTGTACTGCTTCGACGTCCGCGAGCGCATCCTCAAGATCTTTGAGATGTTCTCCGGGCAGCGCATGATGACCAGCTACATCCGCATCGGCGGATTGGCGCTGGAGCCGCCGCGCGGCTGGCAGCAGGCCGTACGCGCTTTCCTCGACGAGTTCCCCTCGAAGGTCGACCAGTTCGAGGACCTGCTGACCAACAACCCGATCTGGCTTCAACGGACCCGGGACGTCGGCTTCCTGCCGGTGGAGACGCTGCTCGATCTGGGCGTCACCGGACCCATGATCCGCGCCGCCGGCATTCCCTGGGACATCCGCAAGAGCGAGCCGTATTCAGGTTATGACGAGTTCGAGTTCGACGTGCCCACCCGCTCCGCGGGCGACGTCTACGCCCGCTACCAGGTGCGCGTCGAGGAGATGCGGCAAAGCGCGCGAATTGCGCGCCAGGCGCTTGAAGGAATGCCGGAAGGGCCGTATCAGGCCGACGCCCCCAGGGTGGTGCTTCCGGACCGCGAAAAGATGAAGACCGAGATGGAGGCCCTCATCTATCATTTCAAGATCGTCACCGAGGGCTTCGACGTTCCGGCGGGAGAGGTGTACCAGGCGGTGGAATCCCCGCGCGGCGAACTGGCCTACTACGTGGTAAGCGACGGCGCCGCCAAACCGTACCGGGTGTTCATGCGGACGCCGAGCTTCGGCAATCTTCAGTCGCTCGCCGCCATGATCGAAGGGCGCCTCATCGCCGATACCATCGCCGTGATGGGCAGTATGGATTTTGTACTGGGTGACGTGGATCGATAAGGAACCGCGGCGCCGGCCTTACCCGGCCGCGCCGTGCATGGGGTTGCGATGACGTTTTCTCCTGATCTGGAAGCCAGGTTCGCCAGGCTGCTTGAAAGCTACCCGCCCGGCCGGCGGCGTTCGGCGCTCATTCCGATGCTGATGTACGCGCAGGACGAGGTGGGCGCGGTCACCGGCGAGGTGGTCGAAGAGGTGGCGCGGCGCTGCGGCGTGACGCCCTTGCAGGTGGACGAAGTGGTGAGCTATTACTCCATGCTCCACCGCCAGCCACAGGGGAAATACCACGTGCAAGTGTGCACCAACATCAGTTGCCTGCTGCGGGGCGGCGACAAGCTGTACGAGCAGGCTTCGAGGAAACTGGGCATCGGGCACAAAGAGACCACCGCCGACGGGCGGTTCTCGCTCGAGGAGGTGGAGTGCATCGGCGCCTGCTCCTGGGCGCCGGCCATCCAGGTGAATTACGATTTCCACCACGACATGACGCCCGAGAAACTCGACAAGCTGCTGGCGAGCCTGGAGAAGATACAGTAATGCCGTACAACGACCCCAGCCCGCTCGAAGTGCGGATTCTCACCCGGCGCTTCGGTCTGCCGGATTCGGCGTCGCTTGATACCTACCTGGCTCACGACGGCTTCCAGGGCTTCGAGCGCGCCCTGAAGCTCAAGCCCGAAGAGATCATCGAGGAGGTCAAGCTCTCGCACCTGCGCGGGCGCGGCGGCGCGGGTTTCCCGGCCGGCTTGAAATGGAGCTTCGTGCCACGCTCCTCGCCCAAACCGAAGTACATCGTCGCCAACGCCGACGAGAGCGAGCCCGGCACCTGCAAGGACCGCCTGCTGATGGAGTACGATCCCCATCAGTTGCTCGAAGGCATGCTCATCGCGGCGCTGGCCGTGGACGCCCACGCGGGCTACATCTACATACGCGGCGAATACCGCTATCTGATCGAGATTCTGGACCGCGCCATCGAGGAAGCGCGCGCGCGCGGCTACCTGGGCCGCAATATCCTGGGCAGCGGCTTCGACTTCGAGGTCTACACCCACACCGGCGCGGGCGCCTACGAGTGCGGCGAGGAGTCGGCGCTGCTTGAATCGCTCGAAGGCAAGCGCGGCGTTCCCCGCATCCGGCCCCCCTTCCCGGCCGTCGCCGGAGCGTTCGGCTGCCCGACCGTGCTCAACAACGTGGAGACGTTTTGCGCCGTCCCCTACATTCTCCGCGAGGGCGGCGCCGCCTTCGCCGCGCTCGGTACGCCCAAGAACGGCGGCACGCGCCTGTTCTGCCTCTCCGGCCACGTCAACCGCCCCGGCGTCTACGAGCTGCCGATGGGGTTCAACCTGCTGCGCATGATCCACGAAGTCGGCGGCGGCGTCTGGAAAGGCAAGAAGCTGAAGGCGGTGATTCCCGGCGGCTCCTCCTGCCCGGTGCTGAAGGCCGGCGAGTGCGACCTGCCGATGGACTACGACTCTCTCGCCAGGGCGGGCAGCATGCTCGGCTCGGGCGGCGTGGTGGTGATGGACGAGGATACCTGCATGGTGAAGGTGGCGCTGCGCATCATGCGTTTCTACGCGCATGAAAGCTGCGGCTGGTGCATCCCCTGCCGCGAGGGCACCATGTGGCTGCGCAAGCTGCTCCAGCGCTTCCACGATGGCGGCGGCACGCGCGCCGATATCGGGCTCATCGGCGACGTGGCCAAGAGCATGCTCGGGCGCACCTTCTGCCCGCTGGGCGACGCCGCGGCCATGCCCACCATCTCCTTCGTCGAGAAATTCCGCGAGGAGTTCGAAGCGCACCTGGACGGCCGGCCCTGCCCCTGCGAACGGGCCGGAGAAGCGGTGGCGGTGTAGCCATGGCGGAGCTGGTTCATCTCACCATCGACGGCCGTCCGGTGGAAGCCGCGCCGGGCACCCTGGTGATCGATGCCGCCAAAAAGCTGGGCATCGAGATTCCGGCTTTCTGCTACTACGAAGGCCTCTCCCTGCAAGCCGCCTGCCGCATGTGCCTGGTGGAGGTCGAGCGGGCGCCCAAGCTGCTGACCGCCTGCACCCTGCCGGTGGCCGAAGGCATGGTGGTGCGTACCGCAACGCCCGCCGTGGCCCAAGCCCGCAAGTCCATGCTCGAACTCCTGCTCACCAACCACCCGCTCGATTGCCCGGTTTGCGACAAGGGCGGCGAGTGCGAGCTTCAGGACATGGCGTTCCGCTACGGCGTGGGCGAGAGCCGCTTCGCCGAAACGAAGGTGCACGTGCCGGAGAAGCAGTTCTCGCCGGTGGTCTTCTTCGACGCGCCGCGCTGCATCCTGTGCTACCGCTGCGTGCGCATCTGCAACGAGGGCCTGGGCGTGAATGCGCTGGGTGTCGTCAACCGCGGCGCCGTTTCCGAGATCGCGCCCAACCGGGGCGATCACCTCGAGTGCGACGAGTGCGGCGCCTGCATCGATATCTGCCCCGTCGGCGCCCTCACCAGCGGCATCTACCGCTACCATGCCCGCCCCTGGGAAATGGAGCACGTGGGGACCATCTGCACCTTCTGCTCGAACGGCTGCAAGACCACGCTCGGGGTGCGCGGCAACCGCATCCTGCGCGGCAACAACCGCGACCGCTCCGGCGTCAACGGCGAGTTCCTGTGCATCAAAGGCCGCTACGCCTTCGACTTCCTCCATCACCCCGAGCGGCTGCAATCGCCGCTCGTGCGCTCGGGCGGCGAACTGCGGCCGGTCTCCTGGGTCCAGGCGCTCGGCGCCGTGGCGGAGAGGTTCCTCGAAGCGCGCGCCCGCGGCGGCAGGATCGGCGTCGTGGGTTCCAACCGGACCACCAACGAAGAGAACTACTTCCTTCAGAAGTTCGCCCGCCAGGGGCTGGGGACCGGCAGCATTGACCACCGCCGCACGGGCGACGTCCCGGCGCTGCTGAGCGCCCTTGCCGGCCGCGGAGATGCGCTCGCCACCGTGGCCGACCTCTACACGACCAAGGCCGCGCTGGTGGTGGCGAGCGACCTCGCCCAGCAACACCCGCTCTTCGCCTTCCAGCTCCGCGCCAACTGGCGGCACCACCACGCCCGCGTCTACACCGTAACGCGCGGTCCGGTGCGCGAGGACCAGTATTCGGTGCAGGCGCTGCGCGTCCCGCCGGGCGGCGAGTTGGAGGCCGTCGAATCGCTCGCCCCCGCGCTCAGGAAGGAGCCCGAACTGGTGATCCTGTTCGGCGGCGGCATCCGCGGCGCCGCCGTACAGCGCCTGGTGGCCTTCGGCGATTCGCTCGGCATTCCGGTCAAGTACGTCTGCCTGGTGGATTATTCCAACTCGCGCGGCGCCTTCGACATGGGCCTCGCGCCCGAACTCCTGCCCGGCTACCAGCCCGCCCCCAACCCGGGCCTGACGCTCGCGGAGATGCTCGCCGCCCCCGATCTGGACGTGCTCTGGGTGGTCGGCGCGAATCCCTTGCGCGAGGCCTCCCTGGCGGCGGAAAAGGCGTTCGTGGTGGTGCAGGATCTGTTCCTGACGGAAACCGCCGCGCGCGCCGATGTGGTGCTGCCGGCCGCCTCGGCCTACGAGAAGGCGGGCACCGTCACCAACACCTGCGGCGAGGTGCAGCGGCTGCGCCCGGCGCTCAAGGTGATGGGGGTCAAGTCCGATCTCGAGATTTTCGGACTGCTGGCGCGCGCTATGCGCCTGGAGCTGGGCGGCGCGCGCCCGGAGCCGGTCTTCGAGGAGATCCGCGCCAACGTCCCCGGTTACGGCGTGCCGGCGGCCGTGCTCGCCACCGGAGGCGCGGCGCAGACCTGCCCGGCCGCCGCGCCGGAGATTCCGCCGCGCCCGGACTTGGTGCGGCCCGCATCGGACACGCTGTTCACTTCGGGCACGCTCGGCCGCTACTCCAAGGTGCTGTCCTCGGTGTTGGAGTTCCCCGGCGAGCTTTACAAAGGAGCCGGAGAATGAACTTCTTCCTCCTCAGCCTGCTCAAAGCCGGCCTGGTGGCCGCCGTCCTGCTCACCACGCTGGCGTACCTGCAATGGGTGGAGCGCAAGGTGATCGCCCACATCCAGCTCCGGATGGGTCCGTCGCGGGTGGGGCCGCACGGTTTGTTGCAGCCGCTGGCGGACGTGGTGAAGCTGCTGACCAAGGAAGACCTGCTGCCGCCGCACGTCAACAAGTTCCTGTATGTGCTGGCGCCCTTTCTGGCGGTGTCGCTGGCGCTGACCTCGATCGCGGTGATCCCGTTCGGACCGGAGATCGAGATCTTCGGCGTCCGCACCGAGATGGGGTTGACCGACCTGAACATCGGCATCCTGTTTCTGCTGGGGATTTCCTCGCTAGGCGTGTACGCGGTGGCGCTGGCCGGGTGGTCGTCGAACAACAAGTACTCGCTGCTCGGAGCGCTCAGAAGCTCGGCGCAGATGGTGAGCTACGAACTGCCGCTGGCGCTGGCCGTGGTGGGGCCGCTGCTGCTGGCCAACACGCTCAGCCTGCGCGGCATCGCCGAGCAGCAGGCGGGATCCATTCTGAACTGGTCGATTTTGCAGATGCCCGCGCCACAACTGCTGGGCTTCCTGGTCTTCGCGATCGCGGGCTTCGCGGAAACCAACCGCATTCCGTTCGACCTGCCGGAGGCCGAGAACGAACTGGTGGCGGGCTTCCACACCGAGTACAGCTCGATGAAGTTCGCGAGCTTCTTCATGGCCGAGTACGCCAACATCGTCACCATCTGCTGCCTGGCGACGGTGCTGTTTCTGGGTGGCTGGCACCCGGTGTTTCCGGCCTCGATGGGTTCCGGCTATGTACCCGTGCTGGTGTTTCTGGCGGCGGCGGGGATCGCGCTCTATCACGGCGTGAACCCGGCGCGGCCCAAGGACCGCATCACGCTGCCGGCGGCCGGGGTGGTGTTCGCGGTTGTGGCGGGTCTGTTCCTGGTCCCGGTTCTCAAACCGGTTCTGGTGCCGTTGTTCTGGTTCGGCGCCAAGGCGGGAACGATGATGTTCGTCTTTATCTGGGTGCGGGGAACCCTGCCCCGATTCCGTTACGATCAGTTGATGCGCTTCGCCTGGGGCTGGCTGTTCCCGGTGGCGATGGCGAACCTGCTGGCCACCGGACTGCTGGTGGCGCTGTGGGCCAAGTGAACCGACATGGACGTTCCACTGTTTCTGCTCTTCGCGGCCATCGCGGTGGCCTGCGGCGTCAATCTGGTGGTGCAGACGCACCCCGTTTCCAGCGCGCTGTCGCTGATCGGCGTGATGGGAGCGCTGGCGGTGCTGTACCTGCTGCTCGGGGCCGAGTTCCTGGCGGCGGCGCAACTGGTGGTGTACGCCGGCGCGATCATGGTGCTGTTCATCTTCGTGATCATGCTGCTGAACGCCGGGGGCGAGAAAAAGAGCAGGAACCGGCCGCGCCTGGCCGCCGCGCTGGGCATCCCGCTGCTCATGCTGTTTCTCGGCATCATCAGCTTCCTGATCCAGCGCCGCGTTCCCTCCAGCATGACGGTCACCTTCGGCGGGTTCACGGGGGGCGGTCCGGGCGATCTGGGCCGCACGCTCTTCACCGGCTACCTGCTGCCGTTTGAGGCCGCCTCGGTGCTGGTGCTGATCGCCATCCTGGGCGCGGTGGTGCTGGGCAGAAAGGAAATCGATTGAGATGAACGCGGTCCCGCTGTCGTGGTATCTCATCCTGAGCGCGATCCTGTTCTCGCTCGGCGTGGCCGGGTTCCTGTTCCGCCGCAACATCATCACGGTGTTCATGTCCATCGAGTTGATGCTGAACGCGGTGAACCTGGCCTTCATCGCGTTTGCCTACCAGCTCCAGCAGGTGGACGGACACATCTTCGCGCTGTTCGTGATGGTGGTGGCGGCGGCGGAGGCGGCGGTCGGGCTGGCGATTATCCTGACGGTCTTCAAGAACCGGACCACGCTGCATATCGACGAAGTCAGCTCGCTGAGAAACTGACATGCAACACCTCTGGCTCATCCCCGCGCTGCCGCTGGCCGGCTTCCTGATCAACGGAATCTTCGGGCGGCGGCTTTCGAGGAGCATGGTGAACGCGACCGCCATCGGCTCGGTGCTGCTGTCGTTTCTGTGGGTGCTGAAGACGCTGGCGGCGCTGGGCCCGCTTGAGGAGCCGCACGTCGAGCGCTATTTCACCTGGATTGAGAGCGGCCCGCTGCGCATCGGCTTCGACCTGATGGCGGACCGCCTCTCGGCGCTGATGATGCTGGTGGTCACCGGCGTGGGACTGCTGATCCACATTTACGCCACCGGCTACATGGCGCACGAGGGCGGCTACCACCGCTTCTTTG
>CAKZVG010000465.1 GCA_937921835.1 uncultured Bryobacteraceae bacterium
TCGAGGAGGAGGAGCAGCGGTCCCTCGCGTCCGCCGCGGAGGAGGTGAAGCTGCGTCCCCGCGCCACCCAGGTCCAGAAAGAACGCGCGCACGCCGAAGCCCGCGGCTTCCCGCAGGCTCGCTTCCGGCAAAGCCGCGCGCAGCGCCGCGGTTTCGGCGGCCAGGTCCAGGTCCTGCCGCCAGCGGTGGATGGCGATCGTCACCAGCCCCTCGCCGGCGGCGAAATCACAGGAGGATCCGCCCGCATCCCGTTCTTCGCGGCCCACTTCCAGTCGGCGCCCGAGCGCTTCCTCCACCTCCAGGCGCGTTACGGTGGCGCACGCCGCCGGGACGTTCACCGGGCGGCTGTGAGCCGGGGGCGCCGCGGCCGGGTTGTGGATGGCCGCCGATAGGAGGAGGATCGAGTTGAGCAGCGCGGGCACGCCTCCATTACACCCACCCGGGCCGCGAGCGGCAACAAGAACGAAGGTACGCCCGCTCCCAGTACTTGCCGCGGCGCCACTTCAGCGCGCTTTCGTGAACTTCAATCCGGGTGCGTGGCGGACCACGAAGCCCCCCTCCTCCGCGCTGAGGATCTCGCGGCCACCTGCCTGCAAGCCCTCGAAGACAACGTCGCGCGCCGCGTATTCCTGGTCGAAGCCCACGACGCGCGAAATCAGCGGCCACTCCGCAAGCGCGTGGATATTGCGGAAGGTCACGCCGGCGATGCGCCCGCGGTTCTTGCGGCATTCGGCGGCGGCGCCCGCCAGGGCCAGCCACTGGCCGGAGTGGTCCCCGGACTTTTCGGCGCGCAAACCCGCCGGCAGCGGCTTGCGTTCGGGGTTGCCGCGCGCGTACTCCCACGGGCAATCGGCGCTGTAGATGGAGAGACCGACGTAGAGGTCCACCAATTCGCTGCGCGCGTCCTCCACCCGGATGTCCTCGTACAGCACGTCGCGCACCTCGGCCCAGTCGCCGTTGTGGATGCTGAAAGCGGCGCCGTTCTCGACGTGGATGATGTCGGAGTTCCGGAAGACGATGTTCCGCACGGACGCGGTCCGGAGTTCGAAGCCGATCTCCATCGCGTTGCCGCCCAGGCTGTTCCAGAGCGTGGCGCCGCTGACCTCGACGTTCTCAATGTCGCCCGCCGCCTCCCCGGTGGCCTTGATGGCGATGCAATCGTCGTTGTTGCGCAGGAAGCTGCCGCTGACGCGAACGCGGCGCGAGGCGCAGATGTCGATGCCGTCGGAGTTGTCTCCCCAGGCGATCAGCTTGAGGTTCTCGAAGCGCAGATCCTCGGAGAAGCGCGGCACCACCGTCCAGCCGGTGTCATTGAGGATGACGATGCCCTCGACGGCGGCGTCCCGCGCGTTGCGGAATCCGATCACGGGTCCGGGGGTTTTGGCCGCGTCGGAAGCATCCAGGATGCCGCGCCCGCAAATGCGCGCCCCGCGGGCGTCCTCGACGGCGACGGAGCCGCGCACCACGGCGCCGCCCGCGATGTAAAGGGTTTCGCCGGAGGCGACCCTCAGCGCGCCCGCTTCGTACACCTTGCCGGGCGCGAAGTAACGCACCTTCGGGTCGGCGGGCGAGGGAACATCCGTCTCCGGGGGCGCGGCGAACAGGAACAGCGGGCGCAGCAGGTTGCCGTTGACCTCGATGCTCAGGTTGGCGGGGCGCGCAAGCTCGAAGGAGAAGCTGTCGCCCTCGGGCGTGGGCCGGATGCCGAGGCGCTTGGGGCGGATGTCGATCTGCTCGAGCGGCGGTTCGTACGGCTCGGGATGGAAGGTCATCCCCCAGGCCGTGTACTTCAGCGCCGGCCGAAAGCGGGCGCCGCGTACCAGCGTCACCGTCACCCGCACGCTTCCAGTGAAGGAGAAATGCGTGAAGGCGGCGGGTGGCGAGTTGTGGACGAAAGTCTCCCGCCCGTCCACCGTCACCCGGAAATCGGGCGCCGGTTCCACGCCCGCTGGCGCCGGGTAGACGGTCACGCCCGCCATCGCCCAGCCTCCTGCGAACAGAATCCCCGCCGGCGCCGCCGGCCGGGTCTTTGTCGCGCCGCCTCTCTCACGGCGCGGGAGCGGTTTTGCCCTGCTCAAGGAGCGTCCCGAATCGCTTGCCGATGGCCAGCGCGGGATCAAGCGGCACCTCCACCGGCTGGCAGTCCGGCGGGATGACGATGACCGGTTTCGGCGCCACCGTCCGGCCCGCGAAGCCCGGCAGCCAGGCGCGTTGGGCCTCCAGCATCTCGGCGCACATCTCGCGCGCCTCGGCGAGCGTGCAGACCGCGCTGGTCAGCGGGTCCATCGCGACCGCCTGCATCAGCAGTTCCGGGTCGGACTTCAGCGCCGCCTCGGCGGCCAGGATCTGCACGTTCACGTTGCTCTGGCAGAGCGCGGCGCACTGCGGCGGCAGTTCGCCGACGAAGCTGGGATGCAGCCCGGTGTCGTCGGCGAAAGTGGGCACCTCGACGCAGCAGCCGCGCGGGAGGTTCGTGATGTAGCCGTCGTTGCGCACGTTGCCCATGAACCGGAACGGCTTGCCGGTGGCCACCGCCTCCAGGATGTAGGAGCAATACTCGACGCTGCGCGCATCGGCCCGGGTGGATTCATACGCCAGCGGGTCTTCTTCGGCGTACCGCGCGGCGATGGTCCTGCACCAGTTGTAGTAAGCGCCGCTGGCCCCGCCGAAGGCCGGTTCGTCGCAGTAGAGATCGAGCGCCTTCCTGTTCTTGCGGAACCACGGCACATATTCGCTCAAGTGCCCGGTGCTCTCGGTCATGAAGTAGCCGAAGTGGCGGAAGACCTCCCCGCGCACCTTTTCGTTCTTGTAGTATTCCGGCTTCTCGAAGACGTCG
>CAKZVG010000466.1 GCA_937921835.1 uncultured Bryobacteraceae bacterium
GGCAGGTGATGAAGGCCACCCGTGGGCAGGCCAATCCCAAGGCGGTGACCGAACTGCTGCGGCAGCGCCTGGGGTAGAATGAGTCCGCGGCATGGCGCGGATTCCGAAGCTGGTCGGTTGGACTGCCGTGGCGGCCTCCGGGTACGGCGTCTTCTGGTACGCCGCCAACCGTTCGATCTACCATCCGCTCCGCTATCCGGCGGGGCTGTGGGAGTATCGCGAACTGATCGGCGCCAGCGACGTGGAACTGCTCAGCGGGGGGCGCGTCCGCCTTCACGCCTGGTGGGTGCCCGCGCCCGGCGCCGCGCTGGCGACGCTTTACCTGCACGGTAACGCCGGCAACCTGACACACCGCCTGCGGGCGCTCGAGCGCATTCGCGCGGCCGGCTCCTCCGTGCTGATCCTCGACTACCGCGGCTATGGCAAAAGCCAGGGGCGTCCCACCGAGAGCGGCCTTTACGAGGACGCCACCGCCGGCTACCGCCACCTGCGCGAGAAAGGCTACCCGCCGCCGCGCATCGTGCTGCACGGGGAGTCGCTCGGCACGGCGGTGGCGGTGGATTTGGCCGCGCGGGAACCATGCGCCGGCCTGATCCTCGAAGCTCCCTTCAGCTCGGCGGCCGATGTCGCCGCGCGCATCCTGCCGTTGCTCGGCCCGGCGGTCATCCGCGGGTTCAACTCGAAAGCCAAGATCGGCCGCGCGCGCACCCGTACGCTGATCATCCACGGCGACCGGGACGAAGTGATTCCCCTGGAGCTGGGCAAAGCGCTCTTCGACGCCGCGCGGCCGCCAAAAACGTTCTGGACGGTGCGCGGCGCCGGTCACAACAACCTCGCCGACGTGGCGGGACCCGAATACGCCGCGCGCCTCCGCGCCTTCTACGCCCAGCTCACCCCGGCCGAGTGAGGGGGCCGCCGCTCAGACCATCTCCAGCCGCGCGCGGTCAAAGCGCATCTTGCGCCCGGTCTCGAGCGCCTGGGCGGCCATGCACCCCGCCACGGCGTGGGAAAACCCGGATTGAATATCGGCGTTGGGCGCCCGTCGGCTGCGCACGCATTCGAGGAAGTTCCGCATGTGGGAGGCCGACGGGGCGGGTTCGATCTGGCGCGTTTCCTCGATGCGGTCCGGTCCGCGCGCGCCTTCGCCGGTGATGGTCCAGCGGTTGCAGTCCAGCGTGCCGCGGGTTCCGTGCCACAGGTTGCGATCGCCGGCCGCGTTGGTGAGGCTCATGGCGAAGCTGACCAGGAATCCCTTCGGGTAGTCGAGCAGGGCGTGGAAGACGTCGGAGGTCTCGCGCCCGTCCTGCCACAGGTACACGCCGCCGTTGGCCACCGCGCCGGCCGGGTAGGGGTCCTCGAGGAACCAGTGCACGAGGTCGATGAAGTGGCACATCCACAGGCCCGCGATGCCGTTGGTGTAGTCGCGGAAGAGCTGCCACTCGCGCAGGCGGCGCGGGTCGTAAGCGCGCTTCGGGCGGTTGAACAGGAACTCATCCCAAGCCACGTCCTCGCGGCGCACTTGGGTGAAGTCGCGCCGCCAGCGCGGTTCCTGAAAGTTGACCGACATGTCGACCCGCGTGATCCTGCCGAGCGCGCCCGATTGCACCCGCCGGGCGGCGGCGATGTAGGCGCCCTCACTGCGCCGCTGGGTGCCGATCTGCACCACCCGGTCCGAGGCCTTCACCGCCAGGTAGGCGGCCTTGGCTTCGGCGAACTCGACCCCCATCGGCTTCTCGCAATAGACGTCCTTGCCAGCCTTCACGGCGTCCTCGAGCATCGTGCTGTGCGCCGAATCGGGAGCGCAGATGATGACCGCGTCCACTTCGCGCGAGACCAGCAGCTCGCGGTAGTCCACGAACTCTTTCGGCCGGGCGCCGGAACTCTTCTCAACCCGCGCGGCGGCGCGCTCGCGGTTGGGCCGGTAGACGTCGCACACCGCCGTCACAACGGCGTTCAGGTCCTGGCACTTCTCGATCTCGCCCAGGTTGAACGTTCCGCGGCCCCCCGCGCCGATGAGGCCGATCTGGATTCTGTCGTTGGCGCCCTTGAGCGTCGCGGCGGAGAGGGCGGCGGAAGCGAAACCCCGGCGGGAAAGGGTCTTGTCGCTCATGGAGGAACCTCCTCGCGCTATCAGAACTCAAAGCCCGCCTGGAACGCAACGGGGCGGCGGCCCGCCCAACCCGGGCGCCGCCCCGCCGAGGTCAGGCGGATCTTAGAACGCCACCCGCAGCCCGAAGCGGAACTCGCGTCCCGTCGAGGCGCTGGTAATGCTCATGAAGTTGCGCAGCGGATCGGCGAGCGAGGTGTCGAGGGTGCCGTCCGGGCGCAGCCGCATGGAGGCGGAGGAAGCGTTCGGGTTGCCCCAGCGCGGGGTATTGGTGAAATTCGTGGATTCGGCGCGGAACTCGGCTTTGACTTTCTCCGTGATGCGGAAGTCCTTGAACAGCGCCGGGCTGACGCCCCAGAAGCCGGGGCCCCGCAAGATTCCCCAACCGGTGGTTCCGGGACGGTAGACCGGATTGGCGGGGTTGAACTCAAACAGGGGATCGCGGAAGCTCATGGGGTCGTAGTAGAGCTGGCCCGGGCCTTTGTCGCCGATCTTCTTCACTGGGGCGATCAGATCGGCGGTCTGGGTGCAGCCGATGCACTGGAGCGAGGAAGCGCTGCCGCTCACATAGAACGGCGTTCCGCTGTAGGCGGTGAAGACGCCAGCAAGTTTCCATCCGCCCGCCACCAGGTCGGCCACTTTGCTGTCCAGGGACCGTTTCTTCCCCTTGCCGAACGGCAGCTCGTAGTTCCAGGCGGCGGTGAAGGAGTGAGTGCGGTCGTAGCCAGCCGGTCCGTAGGCGCGCCGCATCATCGGCTCCCAGCTCCAGAGACGGATGGCGGCCCAGCCGTCGTCGTCGGCCATGTTCAGGGCTTTGCCGAAGGTGTAGCTGGTGCGCACAAAAAGGCCATGCGTGAAGTTCTTCTGAAGCGTCGCCTGGAGAGAATCGTAAGCGCCATAGCCGAAGCCGTCCCACATGGCCATTCCAATGGTCCGACCGTGCGCCTTGGCCAGCGGAAGGTTATTGCGGTTGATGCCCAGTCCCGGCCCCACAGTGTTGATGTCGCGGTCAAGCATCTGATGGATGGTGCGGGTGGCGACGTAGGCCACGTCGCCGACCATCTCCCAGGGAAGCCGGCGTTCCATGGTGAAGTTCCAGCTCTGAATGTAGCCGCGGTGGAGCATACCGCCCCAAGGGCTGCGGGGCCCCATATTCAAATCCACCGGCAACGGTAGCTGTCCTTTGCTGACGTCGGGAGTCACAATGTCAGGGATGCCCTGGTCGACGGTGTTGAACCAGCCGTAAGTGGTCACAGGCGAGTTCCAGCTTCCGGTGAGAGTGGCCGGATAGAGGCCGCGCAGCGGCCGGCCGAAGGGCAGCGGGTCGAAGGTGATGCCATAGCCGGCGCGCATCACCCAGTGATCGCTGGCGCGGTAGGCGAACCCCACGCGGGGAGCGAAAAGCTTCTTGCTGACCTCGATGCCGACATTGCGCGGCGTGGAGCCCAAACCGCCGAAATAGACGATGTTGGTGGCGGGATCCCAGCGCTCGATGCCGCGGTCGCCGCGATTGATCAGCGGATAGTACTCATACCGCAGACCGAGATTCAGAGTCAGCCGCCGGGACGCCTGCCAGCGGTCGCGGAAGTAGAAGGCGTACTGCCACTCGCGGGTCTTCATTTCGAAGAACTGAATCGACTTGGTGTAGGTGCCCACCAGTCCCAGCAGCGCCGAAGCAAAGGAGTTGGCGACGCCGCGCTTGGAGTCGCTCGGGTTGTAAGTCGCGCCGGCGTTGAACACGATGGAACCGCGCGGATTGGCCGTCTCCGGCTGCCAGTGGTTCAACTCCAGGCGCCGGGCTTCGAAGCCCCAGCGCAACTCATGCGAATTCATGACGCGGCTGAAGTTGGTCTGGTAGGTGTAGCTTTTCTCGACTCGCCAGACCGGCGCCCAGGTGGCGCCCACCCCCACATAGCTGAAGCCGAAGCCGTCCACCTGCGGCGCGCCGCCGTAGCGGGTATCCTTGGCGTACTGCCGGCCCCCGTTGGTGCCGGGGATCTTCCACACATCCAGACCGATGTTCTTGTCCACGTTCGGAATGCCCACCACCTGGTCCATCCAGGTGTAGCCGAAGACGCCATCCATCAAAAACGCCGGCGAGAAGGTGTAGTTGTAGCCGGCCGTGAGGATCTGGGTGGTCGTGTCGCCGAAGCCCTCGGTTCCGAGTGCCGGTCCGCCCAGATCGCCAAAGATGTACCTGCCCTGCACAGGCGCGTCCATGCGGCTGTACTTTGCCCAGGTGGCCAGCTTTTGCGAGGCGTTATAGTTGCCCTTCAGGTCGTACTGGTTGCGGTTGAGCCGCAGCACGCCGCCCACACCGTAGTTGCCGCTCAGGTTCAGCGGATCCGTGGGCGAGGTCTGGTTGGGCAGCGGCACGTCCTTGTAAATGTTGGGGAAGATCGGATTCCAGCGGTTTTGCGGAACCCGGTTGCCGGGGAACGGCGTGCGCCCTGCGGACGCATTCATGGGCGCCGAGGCCGGGTCATAGACGACGTAGTATTGGGTGAAACGGCTGAAATCGCCGGCCCGGAAGTCGGCGGGCGCCACTGAGTAGTTGCCGAAATAGCCCGTGCGCTCGGTGGTGCGTTCAAAGTTGAAGAAATAGAAAACTTTGTCCTTCTTCACGGGCCCGCCGATGTTGCCGCCGAAGATATTCAGGATCTTCAACGGCTTCTTGTAACCTGAAGCGCGGAAATAGACCGGGTCGCTGTTGAGGTGCTGGTCATTGTGAAACCACCAGCCGGTGCCGTGCAGGTCGTTCGTGCCGGATTTCGTCGCGACGGTGATGGCGGCCCCG
>CAKZVG010000467.1 GCA_937921835.1 uncultured Bryobacteraceae bacterium
GGGCGCGCTTTCACACCCTGGAGGGGATCGTCCACCGGCGCCGGCGTGATCCGATCTTCGCCCTCTTCTGTTTGCGGCGCGCGGTGGCCTGCGCTCCGCGCTACTGGCCGGCCCAGCTCAACCTCGCGCGGGTGGAGCTTGCCGAAGGCAAGCCCGACGCGGCGCGCCAGCGACTGGTCGCCATGCACAAGGCACAGCCCAAGGCCGCGCAGCCGATGTTCGAGCTCGCGCGTCTGGAGGACCTCGTCGGCAACACGACCGAGGCGATCCGCTGGCTCGAGCGGGTGCGGATCGCCGACCGGCGCCACGTACCCGCTGCGGTGCGCCTGATCGATCTGCACCTGCAACTGCGCGCCCCGGAAAAAGCGCTCGAGGTCGCCAAGGACGCCGAGGGCGTGGCGCCGGCCAGCCTCCCGCTGCTCGCCGCGCTCGGCCGCACCTACCTCGCGCTCGGGAACACGGAAATGGCGCAGGCGGCCTTCGCGCGCATGACACGGGCGGCGGGCTTCGACCCCGCGTGGCAGACCGAGATCGCCCGCTACCAGCGCCTCGCCGGGAACCCGCGCGCGGCGGCGGCGAGCCTGGAGCGCGCGCTATCTGCCGACCCCGCCTACCTGCCGGCCGAGGTGATGCTCGCCGAAGTGGAGCTCGAGTCGGGCGACCCGCAGGCCGCCGAGCGGCGCGCCCGGGCGATCCTGAAGAAGCACGCCGATCACCCGGCCGGCTATCGCCTGGCCGGGGACATCGCGCTCGCGCGCAAGCAGTACCCGGCGGCGCTGGAGAGTTACCGGACCGCGCTCCAGCGCGCCCCCGACACCGAAGGGGCGCTGCGCGTGTACCGCGCGCTCGTGCAGGCGGGCACGGTGGAGAAGGCAAACGATTTCATCGCGGAATGGCTGAAGTCGCACCCGGGTGACCAGGTCGCCCTGCGGGCGCTGGCCGAGGGCAAGCTGCGCGCCGGAAAACTGGCGGATGCGCGGGCGCTTTACGAGCAGGTGCTCAAGCGCACCCCCGAGGAGCCGGACGTCCTCAACAACCTCGCGCACATCCTGCTCGCCCAGGGCGACTCGCGCGCCCTCGAGTACGCGGAGCGGGCGCACCGCCTGTCGCCCAACGACGCGTCGATCCAAGACACGCTCGGCTGGACCCTGGTCCGCCAGGGACAGCTCGAGGCCGGGCTGCGGCAGCTACGGGACGCCCGGCTGCGTGCGCCGCAGAACCCGGAAATCCGCTTCCACTTGGCGAGCGCGCTGGCGCAGGCCGGGCGGACCGACGAAGCGCGGCGCGAGCTGCAGCCGATGCTGTCGGCGCTGGACGCCACCCCGAGCGGACCGAACGCGCGCAAACTGGCGAGCGAGCTGGGGCTCCGGTGATCAGGCGGGGGTCGAACTGTCGAGGCCGCTTACAAGTCGACTCGCCGACGCCGCGAGATTGGAATAACTAACTGATTTTATTGAGGCGACGATTCATGGCGCGGGGTTTGCTTGCAAAGTGCCGTGGAGGCAACGATGTCAAACATGCGTAAAGCCCGGAATCTGCTCGCCGCCGCCCTGCTCGCCGGGATGGGTTTCGGCACACCGGCGTTGGCCGAGATCAAGTGGACGATGTCCGGCAGCGGCGACTGCGGGACGAACTGCGTGAGTCTGGCCGGAAACACCCGGGCCTACACGCAGGGCGGGGTGACCGCGACGTTCTCGGCATGGTCGAACTCGGGCGGAACCGCCGGACTGACGACCGGCACTTTGGAAACGGCATACCTCGGGCTGTACTCGGGGGGGCTCGGGGTCAAGAACCGCGACGGGGGCAGCACCGCCCCGAACACCGGCGACGCGAACGAGTGGGTGTCGCCCGAGCACGGGATCGACAACGAGGGCGCGCGCTGGGACGGCGTCCTCGGGACCTTCTCCCAGGCGATCGACCTGAACAAGGTCGAGATCGGCTGGTACCACGCCGACTCCGACATCACCGTGCTCGCGTACACCGGCGCGGGGGTTCCATCGCTTACCGGGCTGACTTACTCGCAGCTCACCTCGAACGGCTGGACGTTCGTCGGGAACTACGCCGACCTGCACGCATCGGGAAACGTCGCTAACGTCAACCCGTCGAACATCTCCTCCGCGTACTGGCTGATCACTGCATACCTTCCGCTCTGGGGCGACAAGTCCTGGACGAGCAGCAACGACCACTTCAAGCTGCTCGCCCTGTATGGCGACAAGACCACGCGCGTCCCGGAGCCCCACGCGCTGCTGCTCCTCGGCGTCGCGGCGGTCGGCCTGTGGGCGTCACGCAAAGGCAGACGATTCGCGGCTTGACTTCGCTGTCGTGACCGCATCGCACCCGCCGACGCCCAGCGAGCGTTGCGTTCCCGGTTGCGGCGGTTGGATCTCTCCCCTCCTCACCAAGGAGTGATGGCTCGGATCAGCGAGGTGGGGTGGTGCAGTGCGTCGGCCCCCCCTGCGGTCAGGCGTCGCCCGAGAGCATTCCCCGCTCCCTGAGCACGGCGATGACGCGTTCGGCGGCGGCGGCCGGGTCGAGGGCCGTCGTGTCGATGCGGATCTCCGGCGACTCGGGAGCCTCGTAGGGCGAGTCGATGCCGGTGAAGTTCCTTATCTCGCCG
>CAKZVG010000468.1 GCA_937921835.1 uncultured Bryobacteraceae bacterium
TCCCGCCGTCCAGCCCAACAGAAAGCGTCGGAGATGCCGGCTCTCGCGGGTGGCGGCATACAGCAGCGGCGCCAGCGCCACCGGCGCCAGCCAGACCTGGTCGGCGTCCGGGAACGTCAGAATCAGCAGGAGGGCCGAGAGAACCGAGAGCAGCCAGTTCAACAACGCGCCTCGCGAACGGCGTGCTCGACCACTTCCGCCTGATAGGAACTCCTCACCAGCGGGCCGCTGAACACCAGCTTGAAGCCCAGCGAGAGCCCGTATTCGCGCCAGGCTTCGAAGCGCTCCGGAGGCACATATTCCGCCACCGGGAGATTGCGCCGGGACGGCTGGAGATATTGGCCGATGGTGACCACGTCCACCCCGGCCGCGCGCAGCTCCGCGAGCAGCGCTTCGACCTCGGCGTGCGTTTCGCCCAGGCCGGCCATGAGCCCCGACTTCACCAGCACGTCCGGCCGGTACTCGCGGGCGTAGCGCAGCACGGCCAGCGAGCGGCGGTAGCCGGCCTGCGGGCGCACCCGCCGGTACAGCCTCGGGACCGTCTCCACGTTGTGGTTGAAGACGTCCGGAGCCGCATCGAGCACCCGCCGCACGGCCTCCATGTCTCCCTGAAAATCCGGGGTCAGAACTTCGATGCGGGCCGCGGGCAGATGCCGCCGGATGCGGCGCACGGTCTCCGCGAAATGCGCCGAACCCCCGTCGGGGAGGTCGTCGCGATTCACACTCGTTAAAACAACGTAGCGCAGCTCCATTTCCGCCGCCATGCGGGCGACGTTGTCCGGCTCCTCGGGGTCGAGCGCGAACTCGCGCTTGCCGGGCGATCCCTTCGGCACCGAACAGAAGCCGCAGCCACGCGTGCAAAGATTGCCCAGCAGCAGGAAGGTGGCGGCGCCGCGGTGGAAACACTCGTGAAGATTCGGGCAGCGCGCGGATTCGCAAACCGTGTGGAGGCGACGCCCCCGCAGGCCGCGCTGGAGCGAGCGCACGGATTCATGATGCGTGGTTCCGAGCCGGAGCCAGGGAGGCAGGCGCGGGACGGGGCGGATCTGAACGAGCGGGCCTTCCACTAGCGGTACGTCTTGACGAAGGAGTCCAGCCCGGCTTCGTCTTTGAGCCGTCCGCGGGTCTTCACCCGTTCGGCGGCATCCGGAAGCGGCCCCACCAGAACGCGGACCAACTCCTGCGGGCCCGGGGCCAACTGCACGGGGAATCCCTTTCTACGAAGCTCCCCGGCCAGCACTTCGGCGTCGGAACGGCGCGCGGCGGCGACTTGCAGAAACGTAGAGCCGGGAGCCGGTTCCTGGAGGGCGCCCGCCGGGGCCGGCTGGGCAGCAGGCGCGGGCGCTTCCGCTTTCTTCTCGGGCATCGGCGCCGGTTTTGCGGCCTCCGGCGGTTTCGAAGCGGCCGCCGGCGGCGGCGCCTGCACGGTCTCCGCCGCGTGCTCAAGCGGCGGCGCGCTAACCGGGGCGGCCGGCATCTTGACCTGCACCTCGCCCGGCTGCATGCCCACCGGCGCGGCCTGCGCGGTTTCCGGAAGGCTCGGATCCACCACGATCGTGGTCGCCTTGGCCTTCGCCCCGGCGGGGGCCGGGCCCGCGTTTCGTCCCAGAACGTAGCCCATGGTCAGACAGACGCCCATGAGGATCACGATGATGAAGAACACGCTGAGCAACTGCCTGTTGCCCAGCACCAGTTCGAATTCGCCTTCTTCGTTTCGCGGCATTTCGTGTACTGCCAATTTGCCGGCCAGCGGTTCGGTCGTGCTTCCCATATGCGGGAATGATCGGCGGGAACCTCGCGGCGCTTCAGCCCTCCTCCGGCCCGGCTGCCTTCTTCTTCAGCCAGGTGCTTAGAGACGAGAATATATCGACGGGCAGGGGAAACACAACCGTCGTGTTCTGTTCCGTGCCGATTTCGACCAGGGTCTGGAGGTAGCGCAACTGGATCGCGGCCGGCTGCTTCTGGATCAGTTCGGCCGCCATGCTCAGCTTCTCCGCGGCGACATACTCGCCTTCGGCGTGGATGATCTTGGCGCGGCGCTCGCGCTCGGCTTCGGCCTGGCGGGCGATGGCGCGAATCATCTGGTCGGGCAGATCCACCTGCTTCACCTCGACCATGGTGACCTTGACGCCCCAGGGCCCGGTATGCTGGTCGAGCACGGATTGCAGGCGCACGTTGAGCTTCTCGCGCTGGCTGAGCAGTTCGTCCAGTTCCACTTCGCCCAGCACGCTGCGCAGGGTCGTCTGCGCAAGCTGCGAGGTGGCGTAGAGGTAATTGGCGACTTCGATCACCGCCCGGGTCGGATCCAGCACCCGGAAGTAGATCACGGCGTTCACCTTCACCGTGACGTTGTCGCGCGTGACCACGTCTTGGGCCGGAACCTCCAGCGTCTCGATCCGCAGCGAGGTGCGCACCATCCGGTCGATCGGGGCGAACACCAGGATGATGCCGGGCCCCTTGGGCGCCGGCAGCACCCGGCCCAGCCGGAAAATAACGGCGCGTTCGTACTCGGCCAGGACCTTGATGGACGAGATTAAGTACAGACCAACGATCAGGATGGCGATGGTGGTGAGATTGACCTCGGGCATGGAACCTCCTACTCGATCGGTTCGACCTTCAACGTGAGCCCGTCGATTGCAACCACCCGCACCCGGGCTCCGGTGTCCACGGCGGTCGTGGAAATGGCGTCCCAGAGTTCGCCGTGCACGAACACCTTGCCTTCCGGCGCGAGAGGAGTTCGCGCGACGCCGATTTCGTTCCGCATTCCGGCTTCTCCGGTCATGACCTTGTTCGCGCGGGCGCGGACCACCAGCGACACGAGAAACGTCGTAATGGCGGCGAAGGGCAGCACCACCGCGAGCGCGGTCCCGAAGCGGATGCGGACCTCGGGCGGCCCCTCCACCAGCAACAGCGCTCCCAGCACCATGGCGATCGCCCCGCCGACGCCGAGAATCCCGTGCGAGGCGAACTGCGACTCCAGCGCGAACAGCACCAGAGCAAGCAAAATCAGCGCCGCGCCGCCCCAGTTGATGGGCAGCACCGACAGCGCCGAGAGCGCCAGCAGCACCAGAATCGCCCCGCCGACTCCGGGCGCGATCAACCCCGGCGAACTGAACTCGACGTAGATTCCCAGCGCGCCGAGAATCAGCAGCACGAAGGCGATGTTCGGGTCGCTGATGGCGGACATGACCTTCTCGCGGATGGTCTTTTCGTACTCGACGATTTCGGCGCCGG
>CAKZVG010000469.1 GCA_937921835.1 uncultured Bryobacteraceae bacterium
GCTCGGGCGCGGCTCGGGGATTGTGTTTGAGCCTGAGGGCTTCGCCGAAATGGTGTTCGTCGACGCGCACTCTTTCAACCGCGAGACCTATCGCTTCGAGTTCGTGCAGCGCGAGTTCCTGGGCGAAGTGCGCTGTCTGGCCTTCGATGTCGCGCCCCGGGACGGCAAGGCGCGCGGGCGGTTCGTCGGCCGGGTGTGGGTGGAGGACCGCGATTACCGCGTGGTGCGCTTCAACGGCACCTACACCAACGGCACCGCCTCGAAGATGTACTTCCACTTCGACAGTTGGCGGGTGAACGTGGAACCCGGTTTCTGGGTGCCGGCTTTCATATATGTCGAAGAGAGCGGCGTCCCAGCCGGCCGGGGGCGGACCATCCAGTTCAAGGCCCAGACCCGGCTGTGGGGCTACAGCGCCGGGCGGAGCAGCAAGCTGAGCGAGCTGACCGCCATCCTGGTGGAGGCCGACAAGCCGGTGGACGACCGGAGCGGATCGAGGGACGTCTCGCCGGTCGAGAGCCAGCGCTCGTGGGAGCGGCAGGCGGAGGAGAACTTCCTCCAGCGCCTGGAGCGGAGCGGCCTGCTGGCCGAAAAAGGCGAGGTGGACGCGGTGTTGGATACGGTGTTGAACAACCTGCTCGCCGCCGGCAACCTCAACCTCGACGCGCAGTGCCGGGTGCTGCTGACAACGCCCTTTGAGACGATCTCGATTGGCCGCACCATCGTCGTCAGCCGGGGCTTGATCGACGTGCTGCCGGACGAAGCCAGCCTGGCGATGGTGCTGGCCGGCGAACTGGCGCATATCGCCCTGGGGCACCGCACCGAGACCTCGTTCGCCTTCGGCGACCGGGTGATGTTCGAGGACCACGAACTGATCGCCAAACTGCGCTTCGCGCGCCCGGCCGAGGAACTGGAAGCCGCCTCGAGCAAAGCGATGGAGATCCTGACCGCCTCTCCCTACAAGACCAAGCTGGGCAACGCCGGTCTCTTTCTGCGGGCATTGGTGGCGCGCGCGCCCTCGCTCAAGAACCTGATTCAGGCCAATCTCGGCAACCAACTCGCCGGGGAGAGCACCGTGAACCGCGTGGCGGAGTTGATCGAACAGGCGCCCCCGCTCGAAGACGGCAAACTCGAGCAGATCGCCGCCCTGCCTCTTGGTTCCAGGATCAAGCTGGATCCCTGGACCAACCGCATCAGTATGCTCAAGGCGCGCCCCGTGGCGCTGCTGGCGTCGCGGGAGAAGATGCCCTTCGAGGTCTCTCCCTTCACCGTGCATCTCACGCGAGTGGAGCCGCCGTCCGCCGCTGCGGGCCGCTGAACCGCCTCTGGCCGGGGCGGCCTTAGAACAACAGCCGCAGGCTCACCTGCGCGCGGCGGGCGTTGGTGCCATCGGGGAATCCGGCCGAGGCCGAGCCTTCGCCCAGCCTCGCCACCGGCGTCAGCACGCGGTTGACCGCCTGGTAAGCCTGCGACAGCACGCTGGTGTTAGAGACCGTATTGAACACGTTGAACGCCTCGAAGTTCAGGTACACCCGGTAGCGCTCGCTGAACGGCAGCAGCTTGCTCAAGCGGGCGTCCACGCGATAGGTTTCGTCGACGGGCAGCGAACTCCGCCGCAGAAACGGCACGCGGTTGGCGCCGCCCAGCCCGTTGAGCGTGGTGTTGAACGCCGCTCCCGGAAAGGGCGCGCCCGAGACGAACACCGTCGGGGTGGCGAACTGCGGCGAGGCGATGGTGGTAATCTGCGAAAGCTGCCAGTTGTTGATCAGCATCCGGGCCGCGAGCGAATCGCTGGACGTGAAGCGGGGGGTAAGAATCGACGTCACCACCAGCCGCTGCCGCTGATCGAGTTCCGAGGATTCCTTCTCGTTGCGGTAATCCCCGTTGAAGAGCGTGCGCGGCGTGTTGCCGTAGATGTAGTTGTTCGACCCGGCGCCCTGGTTGGTGTCGATGGTGTGCGCCCAGGTGTAGGCCAGCGTCCCCTCAAGCCAGCGCGAGGCGCGCTTGCGAAGCTGCACCACCATGGCGTCGTACCACAACCGGCCGGCCGATTCGAGCACCCCGATGCGGGCATAGCGCGGGTCCACGCGGTTGGCGCGCAGGTAGGTGGCCGTGGTGTAGGTCCCGGCGGCTTGACCGCGCGCGTCGTTGATGGTGTAAGTCACGGGCTCGGCCAGCGGGCCGATGTTCGCGTCGCGCGTCGCGGTCATCTTGAGCGCGCGGCTCCGGACGTAGGAGACCGTCAGCCCGAGATCGCGCATCAGCTCGCGTTCCACGCTCACGTCGGCCTGCTGTACGTAAGGCGTCGCGAGACCGTCGCTGGCGAAGGTCAGACCCACCGTGCCCGGGGGCGGCGTGCGGTCGGTCGCCGGCAGGCGGTTGGGAAACACCGGACCCACGGCGCGGTCGGCGGCATTATTGCCTTGCAGCGAGATGGTGTACTGCCGGGTGGCGTTGTCGCGCGCCAGCCAGTTGATCATCCCGCCCGGATAACGCGCGTAAAAGATCCCGTAGCCGGCGCGCAGCACCGTCTTGCCGTCGCCCGGCGCGTAGGCCACGCCCAGCCGCGGCGCGAAGTTGGTCTTGGGCTGGGGGATGCGGCCCGTCTGCGGGTAGTCCTTGTTGAAGATCTCCGGCTGCGAGAACTGGTTGTACTCGTAGCGCAGGCCGAGGTTCAGAGTCAGCCGCGAGGTGACGCGGAACTGGTCCTGGACGAAAAAGTTGAAATCGCGCACGAAGGTCTCGGTCAGCGGCGGGCCGAAGCCCTGGGTATAGGTCTGCCAGCGCTTCCCGCCGCCGGCGTTGCCGCTGAAGTCGAGCGCGAAGTCGGTGAAGGTTCCATAGGTGAACCAGCCGTTTCCTTGAAAAACCTGGTCCTGGACGTCTTTGAGGTGCGCGATGTCGAAGCCGAACTTCACCAGGTGGCGGCCGGCGGTCCAGGAAAGCGTGTCGGCGAACTGGAAGCGGTCCTCGGTGGGGAAGACGCGCGGCAGATACTCGGGTTGTCCGAGACCCGAGATGCCCTGCACCGAAATTGAAACTACGCCGGTTTCGGGCGGCACCAGATCGGGGTTGGGATAGTCGTGCAGACGGTCCTTGAACCAGCCGAAGCGGAATTCGTTCACCACGGTGGGCTTCAGGACCGCGGTCCAGGCCGCGCGCCCGAAACGGGTCTTGACGGTCGAGATGCCGTTGTTGCCGACGCCGGCGCCGGCGGTCGAGACCGCGCCGGTCTGGATGCCGTTGGGCGAGTTCCAGTCGAGGAAATTGAAACTCGCGCTCACGCTGTGGCGGTCCGTGGCGCGGTAGTCGAGCTTGCCGAAGAGCAGGTTCTGGTCCGCCTTCCGCTCGACGACGCGGTTGAAGCGGCTGACGAAGCGGATGGCGCGCGCGCACTGGTCGTCGCTGGCGTTGCAGGCGCCCACGAAGTTGCCGGCGGAGTTGAACAGCGGCGGGCGGGTGAGGGTGTTCACCATCGGGAAGTCGCGGCGTGTGATCTCGCCGTTGAAGAAGTAGAACAGGCGGTCCTTGCGCAGCGGTCCGCCCACGCTGCCGCCCGCCTGATGGCGCGTTTCCTCGGGGTTGATCGTGGCGTAGCGGTCGCGGGCGTTGAAGTCCTGGTTGCGGAAGAACCAGTAGCCGGTGCCGTGCAGCGCGTTGCTGCCCGAGCGGGTGACGGTGTTGATGACGCCGCCCATGGCGCGGCCGAACTCGGCCGAATAGCCGCTCGACAGCACCTGGAACTCCTGCACCGCGTCGGCGGAGATCTGCGAGGCGATGCGCGTGCGCCCGGCGTTCTCGTTATAGAGCTGGTTGGTGGTGTCGTTTCCGTCGGTGAGAAACGCGTTGCCGCCGGGCATGCCGCGGAAGCTCAGCAGCCCGAAGGTGCCGTCGGGCGAGACGCCGGGAGTCAGCAGCGCGAAGGTATCCACGCGGCGCCCGTTGATCGGCAGGTTGCGAATCTGGCTGTCGTTGACCACCTGCGAGACGCCGGTCTTGTCCTGCTCGATGACCGGAGTCGCCTCGCGCACCTCGACCGCCGTGGCGCTGCCGGCCACTTGCAGGCGCACGTTGAGGGTCACCATCTGGCCCACCTGCACCTCGATGCCGCTGGCCTGGTAGAGGGCGAAGCCGTCCTTGGCCACTTCCAGTTCGTAACCGCGCGCGGGCGTCAGCGACACCGCGTGGAACAAGCCCGCCTGGGTGGTGATCATCTCGCGCCGGATGCCAAGCCCGGGATGGCGCACCGCCACGCGCGCGCCCGGCACG
>CAKZVG010000470.1 GCA_937921835.1 uncultured Bryobacteraceae bacterium
AAGGTCCACGTGGACCAGGTGGACACGGATAAACCGGGACTGCTGCTGGCGGACGTTGGCCAGGGAAGGATGGCTTACCTGCCCTGGGACGTGGGGGGACTCTACTATCGCCATAGCTCGGATGCGCACCGCGCCCTGGTGGCGGACCTCATCAACCACCTGCTTCCCGGCGGGAGGCAGCTCCGGACCAACGCTCATCCCCTGGTGGAAATCGCCGTCATGCGCCAGCCCGCGCGCGGCCGGACGCTGGTGCACTTCATCAATCTCAGCGGCCATTCGCAGACCGCCTATTTCGAACCGCTGCCGCTGCGCGCGATCGAGGTGGAACTGGCCGGCCGCTACCGCTCAGCCCGTTCGGCGAAGCTGGAGAAGGCCCTGCCGCTCACGCCGTCGGCGGGCGCGGTGAAGTTCACGCTGCCGGTACTGGCCGGCTACGACGTCGTGATTCTCGAATAGGGAACCGGAGCGGGCGGCGCGGCGTCTGCTTGAAGCGCAAGTGGAACGCGAGGAAATCCTGGCCAGGCTGCGCGAAAGGATTGTCGCTTTCGCGGCATCCCGTATTGGGAGGGACGCCGCGGAGGA
The DNA here is from genome assembly GCA_937921835.1 of uncultured Bryobacteraceae bacterium. Lineage (GTDB taxonomy): Bacteria > Acidobacteriota > Terriglobia > Bryobacterales > Bryobacteraceae > CAKZVG01. Next base: position 583 of record CAKZVG010000470.1, read on the forward strand.
CTTGGCGCAGGACGCGCTGCTGTTGATCGAAGAGAAATATCCGGGCGTCGAGGCGCTCGAGGAACTCCTGCCGCTGGCGTTTCAAATCCTGCGATTCAAGATGGTGGCGCTGCGGCGCAAGGCGGCGCGCCGCGGCGAATACGGGCACGTTTCGGTCGATGAACTGCCGCTGGCCGATCCCGGCGTCTCGCCGCTGGAGGATCTGGAGCGGCGGAGAATGCTGGAGCGGCTGAAAGAGGCGATGGAGACGATGGGCGAACGCTGCCGGGAGATCTTCCGCCTGAAGCTCCAGGGCAAATCGTTTCTCGAGATCCAGGCGATTCTCGAAGTGCGTTCGATCAACACCATCTACACCTGGGACGCGCGCTGCCGCAAGCAGTTGCTGGACCGGCTGGGAGGCCGCTGGGAGCTATGACACCGCGGGATATCGAAAAGCTCCTGGGCGGTTACGCGACGGGCACGCTGACGCCGGAGGAGCGCGCGGCGTTGTTCGCGGCGGCGCTTGAGAACCAGGCGCTGTTCGACGCGCTGGCGGACGAGGAAGCGCTGCGCGAGTTGCTGTCGGATCCGCGCTCGCGCATGGAACTGCTGGCCGCTTTGCGCGCGCCCGAGCCGGCGCCGCGCCGGAGCCTGTGGGCGTGGCTGGCCGCGCGCCCCGTCCCGGCCGCGCTCGCCGCCAGCATCCTGATTGCGGTGGTGGCGATCGGCGTGTTGCGCCAGCGCGCGGGAGAACCCCGGACGGTGGCGATGCGCGGAGTAGAGACCGGAGTGGTTCCACCCGAAGAGAGCGCGCCCGCGCCCACGCCGCGCGCCCGGCGTGCCACCGGAACACCGCCCGCACCCGCGGGCGCACCGCCCCGGACTGCCGCCAAGGCCGAACTCGCAGACGAAGCGCGCGAGCGCGATCAGCCGCCCGCGGTGGCAGCCCTGCGGGAGGAGGGGTGGGAAACGCGGGAGTCTCCCGCCGGGACCGCGGAGCGCAAGGCTGCCGCGCCGCAGCCGGCCTCGGCCAGCCGACCGGCCGAAGCCGCGCGGCCTACATCCGCTCTCGCAGCGGCTGCCGGTTTCGAGTGGACGCTGCTTCGCGCTCACCAGGGGGGCGATTACCGCGAGACTTCCGAGCGCGAGTTCCCGGCCGGCGATGCCCTGCGCTTGCGCGTGCGCGCGCTCCGGGACGGGCGGCTCCAGTTGGCTGAGACCGAGGACCGCAGCGTTCAGCAAAAGGACTTGCGCGCCGGCGAGACCGCCGAGTTCCCCATTCCGGCCGGAGCCGGAGTGCGGCGCTACCGCCTGGCGCTCTCCGATGCGCTCCCCGACTCGAACGCCCTTCGCGCCCGGCCGCAGGTCCAGACGGCCAGGACGGGCAACGAAGTCCAGTGGGTTGAAATCGAGATTGTGTTCCGTTGAAAGGATTCCTCCCCCGGCGGCATATCGCGGGCAGGAGGAATTCGATGCGGAGATTCACCGCCTTGGGCGCCGCGTTGCTCGGCGCCGCCGTTCTCACTCCGGGACCCACCGGCGCCCGCTCCGGCGCAGATGCGGGCGCGCTCATCCGGATCGGCCGCGACGGCCGTCCGGCCGAGTCCTGTCCGCTGAAACACACCGATGTGCGCGCGCGCATTTCCGGTTTCGTGGCCCGGGTCACGGTCACACAGGAGTTCCACAACCCGTTCGGAGAGCCGATTGAAGCCGTCTACACCTTCCCCCTGCCCGAGCAAGCCGCGGTTGACGAAATGACCATGCTGGTGGGCGAGCGGACCGTGCGCGGCCTCATCAAGCGCCGCGCGGAGGCGCGCGCCATCTATGACGCCGCGCGGAACCGCGGCCAGGCCGCGGCGCTGCTCGACCAGGAACGGCCGAATGTATTTACTCAATCGGTCGCTAACATACGGCCAGGCGACACAGTCAAAGTCACCATCAGTTATGTTGAGACGCTGAAGTACGAGAGCGGAAGTTACGAATTTGTCTTCCCGATGGTGGTTGGCCCCCGTTACCTCCCCGCCGGTCTGCCGGACGCCAGGCGCGTCGCGCCGCCGGTGACGCCGCCCGGCACGCGCGCCGGGCACGACATCGCCGTCGAGGTGGCGCTCGACGCCGGCGTCGCCATCGGCAATCTCCAGACGCCCGCGCACGACTCCACCGTCCACCGCCCCAACGCGCACGAAGCGCTGGTGAAGCTGAAGAACGGGACTGTGATCCCCAACCGCGACTTCATTCTGCGCTATGACGTCGCCGGGCCGAAGCTCCAGGACGCCGTGCTGGCGCACCACGGGGCGCGCGGCGGATTCTTCACGCTCATCTTGCAGCCGCCCGAGCGCCTCATGGAGCATGAGATCACTCCCAAGGAAATCGTCTTCGTGCTCGATACTTCGGGCTCGATGAGCGGGTTCCCAATCGAGAAGGCCAAGGAAGCCATGCGGCTGGCGCTTGCGGGCCTGCATCCGGGCGACACGTTCAACCTGATCACCTTTTCGGGTGACACCCACATTTTGTTTCCCTCGCCCGTTCCCGCGACCCAGGAGAACCTGCGCCACGCCGGGCAGTTCCTGATGTCGCGCCGCGGCGGCGGCGGCACGGAGATGATGAAGGCGATCCGCGCCGCGCTGGCGCCTTCGGAATCGCAAAGCCACGTCCGCGTCGTGTGCTTCATGACCGACGGCTATGTGGGCAACGACATGGAGATCCTGGGCGAGATCCGGCGCTATCCCAACGCGCGCGTCTTCGCCTTCGGGATCGGCGATTCGGTGAACCGCTTCCTGCTCGACAACATGGCCCGCGAAGGCCGCGGCGAGGTCGAGTATGTGGGCCTGCACAGCGACGGTTCCGCCGCCGCGCGCCGCTTCCATGAGCGCATGCGTTCGCCGCTACTCACCGACATTTCGATTGACTGGGGCGGTCTGCCGGTGGCCGGCATATACCCGGCGCGCATTCCGGACCTGTTCGCCGCCAAGCCGCTGATCGTTCACGGACGCTTCACCGCTCCCGCGCGCGGCGTCATCCGGCTGAGCGGCAAGCAGGCCGGGCGCCCCTACCGGCGCGAGATCGTGGTGGAGTTGCCCGCCAACGAAGCCCGGCATGGCGTGCTGGCGGCGCTGTGGGCGCGCGCGCGCGTGGCCGATCTGATGAGCGAGGATTGGAAGGGCATTCAGCGCGGCGGGCCCGCGGCGGAGGTGCGTGAGGAGATCGTCAAGCTCGGACTCGAATTCCGGTTGATGACACAATACACCTCGTTCGTGGCGGTGGAGGAAAAGATCGTCACCGAGGGCGGGCAGCCGCGCCGCGTGGAAGTCCCGCTGGAGATGCCGCACGGCGTCAGCTACGAAGGCGTCTTCGGCGGCGAGCCGAAGATGGTCCCCATGGCATCCCCCGCCACGGGAGGACGCTTCGCCTACCAGTCCCGCGTACACCCGCTGGCGGGCAACGAACTGTCGCGGGATTCCGCCGCGCAGCCGCCGGCGGCTTTCCCCGAGCCCCGCAAAGCCGAAGTCCGGGAGACGGCATTTTCGAAGATGCATCCGGCGGTCGCCGCGCTCGCCTCGCTACAGGCGGGCCGCGAGGCCGCGGTGAGGGTTCATCTGAAAACCGCGACGGCGGAAATCCTGGCGAAGCTCGCCGGCGCGGGCCTGAGGATCGCCGCCCCCGCCCAGGCCGGCTTGCTCATAAGCGGGGTCATCGATGTTAGTAAGTTGACCGCGCTTGCCGGAATCGCCGAAGTCACTTACATCGAGCTGGCCGGCAAGCCGCCCGCGCGCTGAGTCTCCTCCGTGCGCGCCGGGGCCGGACGGGAGCATCCGGCTCTCCCGCTCTAGCCCCGCGTTTGACTCCGCGCCGCCCAGCACGGTATCAAAGGGTGAGTGCGAGCGACGACATGAAGGCCCTTCTTCTCACCCAGTACAAGGAAATGGAACTCGCCGATCTGCCGGTGCCGGAGATCGGTCCCGAGGACGTTCTGGTGCGCGTGAAGTCCTGCGGCATCTGCGGCAGTGACATCCACGGCTACGACGGCAGCACCGGACGCCGCGTCCCGCCGCTGGTGATGGGCCACGAAGCCGCCGGCGTCATCGTCAACACCGGCGCCGCCGTGACGGGATTCAAGGAGGGTGACCGCGTCACCTTCGATTCCACCGTTTCCTGCGGACGCTGCCACTTCTGCCGGCGCGGCGAGATCAACCTGTGCGACAACCGCGAGGTGCTGGGCGTCTCCTGCGGCGACTACCGGCGCCACGGCGCCTTCGCCGAATACGTCGCGGTTCCGGCGCGCATCGTCTACAAGCTTCCCGACAGCCTGACCTTCGACCGCGCCGCGCTCATCGAAGCGGTTTCGATCGCCGTGCACGCCGTCAACCTCACGCCCCTTCCGCTGGCGGCGAGCGCCGTGGTCGTGGGCAGCGGCATGATCGGGCTGCTGGTGATCCAGGCGCTCAAGCTGGCGGGCTGCTCGCGCGTGATTGCGGTTGACATCGACGACTCGAAGCTTTCGCTGGCGCGCGGCCTGGGCGCTTGGGACACGGTCAACGCGCAGTCCGCCGACGTCCCGGCGTTCGTGCGCGAGCGCACCGAAGGACGCGGCGCCGACGCCGCCGTGGAAGTGGTGGGCGCGACGCAACCGGTCGAGACTTCGATCCTCTCCGTCCGCAAGGGCGGCAGCGTGACGCTGGTGGGCAATCTTTCGCCGCGCGTTGAGCTGCCGCTGCAATCGGTGGTGACGCGGCAGATCCGTTTGCAGGGTTCCTGCGCCTCCTGCGGCGAGTATCCGGCCTGCATCGAACTGCTCGCTTCGGGCGCCATCCAGGTGGACCCGCTGATCTCGGCCAAGGCGCCGCTCGAGGAGGGCGCCGAGTGGTTCGACCGGCTCTACAACCACGAAGTTCACGCCATGAAGGTCATCCTCAAGCCATGAACAACCCATTCGATTTGACCGGAAAGACCGCCATCGTCACCGGCACGAGCCGCGGCCTGGGACAGTATTTCGGGCGCGCCCTGGCGCGCGCCGGCGCCGACCTGGTGATCACCAGCCGGAGTCTCGACACGCTGGCCGGATTTCAAAAAGAGGTCGAGGCGCTGGGACGCCGCGCCGTGCCGCTTGAGCTCGACGTCCGGGACCAGAGCAGCATCGAGCGCATGGTGGAGGCCGCGCACCAGGCTTACGGCAGAATCGACATCCTGGTGAACAACGCCGGCTGCAACGTGCGCAAGCCCGCCCTTGAGGTAACCTGGGACGACTGGAACCTGGTGCTTGACACCAACCTGCGCGGCACTTTCTTCGTGGCGCAGGCGGTGGCGCGCAGGATGATCCCCCGGCGCTACGGGCGCATCATCAACATCGGCTCGGTCACCTGCGTCTTCGGCTACGCCGGGCTGGGACCCTACACCGCCAGCCGCGGCGGCGTGAAGCAGTTGACCATGAGCCTGGCCGACGACTGGGGCCCGCACGGCATCACCGTGAACTGCCTCGCGCCCGGATGGTTCAAGACCAAGCAGAACGAAGTGCTCTACCAGAACCAGGAGTGGGTCGAGTACCTCTGCGACCGCATCCCGCTCAAGCGTCCCGGCAAGCCCACCGACCTCGAAGGCGTGGTGGTGTTCCTGGCCTCCGACGCCAGCGAGTACATCACCGGCCAGACGCTGCTCATCGACGGCGGCATCTCGACCGGGGCGACCAGGGCCACCGTCGCGCCGAAGAAAACCGCGGACTGACGTCCGCGCGGCCGCCGAGTCAGAACATGAAGCGCAGCGCGAACTGCATCAGGCGCGGGCTGCGCGCGGCGCTCATCTGCCCGAACAGCGGGTTCACCTGGTTGCCCTGCGCGTCGAAGCGCGCGCCCGTCGTGACGCCGCTGAACTGGGTGTGGTTGAAGGCGTTGTAGGCCTCCCAGCGCAATTGCAGCCGCATGCCCTCGCGCACAACGAAGTTCTTGAGCAGCGAGAGGTCCCAGTTGTTGATGCCGGGGCCGCGGAACTGCGTGCGCGCGGCGTTGCCGTAGGTCCCTACCGCGGGCAGCTTATAAACCTCGGTGCGGAAGAAGCGGCTGAAGGTGCGCTCGCTCTTGGGCAGCACCGGGTTGCCGGTAATGTAGATCCTGGCGCCCTCGGTGGGCGAGCCGGTAATGTCCATGGCGGTGACGGTGCTGAAGCCCGCCGCCATGGGGGCGCCGCTCTGGAAGGTGGAGATGCCGGAAAGCTGCCAGCCGCGCACGGCGGCGCGCGCCACCGGGTTGTCCCATCTCGGCGCCGGGACGTCGTAAATCCAGTTGAGCTTCACCGTGTGCGTGCGGTCGTAGCTGGCGAGGCCGTAGTTCCAGACACGGATGGGGATGAACGGGCTGACGCCGTTGCCGTCCTCGTCGGTGAAGTTCATGTTCTTGGACCAGGTCCAGGCGAAACCGAATTGCAGGCCTTGCTGGAAGCGGCGGTTGGCCGAAACCTGGAGCGAGTGATAGTTGGACGTGGAAGAGTGCTCGAGCAGCCGGATGTCGTTCACCCCTTTGACCGGACGCAGAAAGGCCGCCGCGTAGGGACGGTTGGTGGTCGGATCGATCGACGACGGCAGGAAATTCGTTCCATAGGGAATCGCGTTGAGCTGGCGAGCCCACAGCAGGTGCCGGCCCCCGGATCCCACGTAGCCGACATCGGCCACGATTCCAAAGCCGACGTTCCGCTGCACCGACAGGCTCCAGTTCATGGTCGTCGGGACGTGCGCCTCCGGATCGACGGAAACGACGTTGGTCGGGAACAGAAAACCCGCCGAGGAAAGCAGCGTGGAGACCCTGCCGTAGTACACGTTGGGCGTCTCCACCAGCGGCGGCTGGTTGACCAGCGGCTGCCACTGATTCTGCGCCACCGGATCGTAGAACATTCCGAACCCGCCACGGATCGAGGTCTTGCCGTCGCCGAACGGATCAAACGCGAAGCCGATGCGGGGCCCGATGTGCCAGCCGCGGTTCTTGAGCAGATACTTTGGCAGGTTCGGGTCCGCGCCGCCAAGCACGATTCCGTTGGAAGCCAATCCCACGCCGGGAGCGAGCGCCCCGATGAGGGCCTCCGGATACGTTTGTCTGGTGACCGGGTGCACGCCGACGCGTTGATTGCCTACCCGCGCCGGCGCGATCAGGGCGGGCGCCTTGGCCGGATCCCAGCGGTCCAGGAAGAACGCCGACACGCGGTTGTCGCGGTCGTGAATCGGCACATAGCGCGAGAAGCGGACCCCGAAGTCGAAGGTGAGACGTTTTGTCACCCGCCAGTTGTCCTGCGCGAACCACTCGACGCGGCTGCTGCGCGTGTTGATGTAGGGGATCGCCGACGATTCGGTGTAAATGTTGAACACGCCCAGGGCGGCGTTGGAGTAGGCCCACTGGGTCTCCAGCGGGTTGTTCACGTTGCGGGCGAAATTGAACGCCCCGAATTGCGAGGCGTTGGGTCCACGCCCCAGTCCGTACCAGTCGTACAGAACTCCGAGCTTGATGGCGTGGGCGCCGCGGATGAGGGACAGCTTATCGGTCCAGGTGAGGGAGTGATACGGATCGTCGATCGGAAACCGCCCGTTGATGTTCAACTGCGCCGCGCCGGGGACGCCGCCGAACGTGGCGTTCGGAATCAGGTTCAGCTTGTTGTTCTGCGGGAAGAACTGTCCGGCCAGGAACCCGACCGCCTCGCGCGTGTTGCGCTTGATCTCCTCCTCGGGACTGGTCATGGTCTCGGGGTTGGTAAACCATCCGAAGTGGAATTCGTTGCTGACGGTGGGCGAGAGAATCTTGGTGTAGCGCGCGGCAAGTCCCTTGTTGCCCGCCTTGAAGGTGCGGATGTGCTGCGGCCAGGTCTCCTGCCATCCCGGCATGTTGGTGTAGCCCTCGTTCTTCTCCAAGTACGCCGCGAAGGTGACGTAGAGGATGTCCGAAGGCGTGAAGTTATAGTCCAGCTTCAGCGTGTGCGCCGACTTCGGCGAGTAGGTCTCGGTGGTCCAAACGTAGTTGTAGCTGCCGCCCGAGATGCCGCGGTCGAAAAAGTTCGGCTTCACGAAGTGGTTCAGCAGCGCCGCGCCGTTGCGGTCCACCCGCGCCGCGGGAATGATGTTGCCCGCGAAGGGCTGGTTGTTGTTGAAGGGGTCGCGGATCACGATCAGACGGTTGCTGACGTCCAGC
>CAKZVG010000471.1 GCA_937921835.1 uncultured Bryobacteraceae bacterium
CGTTGCGGATGCCGGCGCCGCCCCTGCTTGACCTGGACGCAGGACGGTTGCCGCCCGGTGCGCGCGAGGTGCTCGCGCACCGCGCGCCCGCTCCGCACCGGCTTTACGTCATGGCCCAGGACGGACGGGCCTGGCAGGACACTTGGATCGGGTCGATCGTTGTGCCGGATGTGCTGCGGGAAGTCGGACTCGCCCTCGTAACCGTCAAGACCAAGCAGGTTGCGCTGCACGGCTACTGGTTTCACTTCCCCGACGGAACGCTGACCCGGCACGTCGCCACCCGCGACGGCCGCTCGCTCGGACTGGTGAGCATCACGCCGGCAGGCACATTACAGGTCATCGTCGACCTCGACGGCGATCGGCTCGCCGACTTCTTCTATGAAAGCGGCCCCCTGCGCGACACCCTGGTCCTGGCGCGCGACGCAGCCGGGCTGGACTTTCTGAATCGCTTTCTCGGCGCGGCCAATCCATTCTGCGGACCGCCGTTTTCGAACGCGGGCGGGCGGCCGGTCGACTTGCCAAAACTGCCGGACGGCACCCCCTTGGGTCGCTTTGTAACCTGTTCCCGCAGCCCAGGGGGCGCATCGACCTTCAATCCTGTGGCCACGCCGGCGCGTGATGCGATCGATCAGGCATGCAGCCAGTTCTCGCGTACCGCTGCCGGTCTTGGTCCCGGGGCCATTCGGGACGATGCGGGGATCGGCGCGGCTCTCGGCGTCCTGGCGGGGTTGGCCAAGCAGTACGCCGGGCCGGCTGCGACCTGGTTGATCGAAGAGGCGTTCGTGCGCGGGTTCATCTCGATGGAGGTCGCCGCAAGCGGGCTGGCCACGGTGGCGACGATCGGCCGGTTCGCGACGCCGGTCGGGGCGTTCGTGACCGTCACGGCAACGCCGTCGAAGACCCACGCCGCTTCATGCGAACTGCGAGGCGCGGGGGCGTGTGCGGCCGAGTTCGAGGCGCGCCACCAGGACCGCGCCGCACCGAAGGCGACTGACGCGGCGCGCGCCTCCGGCTCGGGCGCGCCGCCGAAGCCGCGGGACGGCGCGAAGGGCCCGGCTGGTACGGACGTCACCAAGGGCGGCGCTCCCGTGGCGGGCGACGACGGCTCAACGCGTGCGCTGACGGCCCTGTGCGAGGCGCGCGCGAAGAGCGCAGCGAGCCGCCCTCCAACCACGGTGGCCGAACTCGATCGTCGTGCGGTCAAGAGCGACTGCGGCGATCCGGTCGTCAACCCGTCCCCCGCCCGCACTGCGGCGACGGCGGCCGGGGCGACGCGGTCGCTGCAGTGCACGCCGGAGGTCGAGGCTCAGACCCTCGGTCGGGCGCGCGAAGCGTTCTCCGGAGCGGGGAGCGGTTGCCGGGCGGGCCAGCGGCCGGGACCTGACGGAACCTGCGGGGGCGGGGCGAGCAACATCGTTCAGATCGGCAGCAGCGCGCGTGCCGGCGTCGCATTCGGTGCGCTTGTCGGGATCGAACTGTGCGATCCAAGGCGCTGTGCTCCGCCACCCCGGTGAGAGCCGCTTGCGCATGCTGCGCAGCCCAAAGTCAGGCGAGGCCCAGCAGCCGCTGCGGTTGATGCAAAACACCTCGGTTTAATGGCGAAAGGAGTCGGATGGTGAAAGAAAAGCGCCTCTCAATGGACTTGTCCCAGCTTATTGCCGTTATTGGCTACCCCCTCAGGCGACAGTGTTTTCGGAAAACTGCGGCACGATCAATCGCGGCCGTCGGCCTTGCGCTTGCTCTGATGGGGCAGGGTGCTTGGGCGCAGGCGCCTGCAGGCGACGCAGGCAAGGCGAGCGCCGCGGGAGCACTCAAGATGCAGCTACCGCCCCAGACGCTGGAGTCGCTGCGGGCGAAGGCGGCCGCTGCGCAAGGGACGGACCTGGTCATTGACAGCGTCACGTGGAGGTATTCGCCGCCAGGCTCGATCGACGGCATACCCATGATCTTCGGCGCGGTCGGCTTCTTCGTGGGCAAAGCCGTCAAGGCGGTCTCCGGCGCCATGCGCGGGAATCAGGACCCGCCGTCGACCCGCGTGGTCCAGGCGCCCAGCCTCGAGGTGACCATCCGCAATGCCGGAAACGCGCGTTGGGGATCAGAGGGACGGGTGGTTGCCCAGGTCAAGATGGGAACGCCGGAAGAACTGGACACCCGTCCGTCCGAAGCCACCAAGCGGGTCGGGATCCAAGTCGTGAACGACGACGCCAAGCCATTCGGGCACATAGTCGCCACTCCGCCTTTCGGTGGCCACCGCACGATTCCGTTCAGCCTTGCGCCCGGTGAAAGTAGAACCATCACGGTTCCGATTCGCGGCACTCGGGACCAAGACAAGCTGGCGATGTCGGTCGACAAGTTCTACACCGCTCGGGTCGAGATTCAGGCGAAGGGGGAGGATCATCCGAAGAACAACGGGGCCGATTTCGTGTTCCGCATCGACTATGCCGGACAGGCGCTCGAGCCTTCGCTCAGACCCCGTAGTACCGATCCGGCCGCCCGCGGTACGGTGGAAATCGCAGCACCACCCCGCCGATAGGCCGCGGTCCAGCCATTGCGTCGAATCGCGGTCCCGATGGAATCAGCGGGGTCGTCCCGGTCTGCGGCCGTCGGCGAATCGCCGCGCGATCTCGTGAAGGAAAGGGCTAGGCGCTCGTCCGTGCCGCAATCGCAGCCGCGGGCATCGCCGCCGTGCCTTTCTGCACCGGCTAAGCGCGGGCGGTTCGCGCACCGCCATGCCCGAGCGACCCGCTGCAGCGCGTGTGGCAGGCGCCGCAACTTCCGCGGACGCTTCGAGCACTTCGGCCGTTGCCGATGAACGCACGCCCGCTTCTGCTCGTTCTTGGCCGCCGTGGTCCTGCCCGGCTTCGCCGCCGCACAGGACTTCACGTCCAGGGTGCCGTACATCTCGCGCGCGCACTGCCCGGCGACATCACCAAGCTGCGCATGGCGTGCGAGGGGTTCGATCAGGCCGGGGTCGAGGCCGGTGGCGGCCGGCAGAACGTTTCGATCCAGGTCGGCGGGGATTCGGGCAGCCGGTTCGTGGCGATCAAGTGCGACAAGCCTCCCGTCCAGCGGCCCGAGCAAGGCCGCAATTTGCCGCTGCCGGCGTTTCAAGTCGTGGGGCAAGTTCTTCATCCAGAACGAAGGGTCGCGGCTGCGCGTCGCGAGCCGCGTTCCGCGTCGATCGGCGTGCCCCGCTGATCGGTCCGGACTCCCGCCCGCAACCATTGGAGGAATCACACCATGTCACGCCGCATTCTCCTTCCCCTGACCGTCGTCGTGCTGGCCGCCTGCGGCGGCGGCAATGCGCCGCCCGCGACGAAACCCGCGGCCGC